>JBFHXL010000017.1:0-14258 GCA_041599035.1 Thiobacillus sp.
CGCCCGGCAACCCTACCGGCAAGGTCATGTCGCTGGATGACTGGAAGCAGCTGTTCGATCTGTCCGACCAGCATGGCTTCGTGATCGCGGCCGACGAGTGCTATTCGGAAATCTATTTCGACGAAGCCAGCCCGCCGCTCGGCGCGCTTACCGCCGCGCAGCAGCTCGGCCGCGGGCTCAAGAACCTGATCGTGTTCAATTCGCTGTCCAAGCGTTCCAACGTGCCGGGCATGCGCTCCGGCATGGTGGCGGGCGACGCCGCGCTGATCAAGCAGTTTCTGCTGTACCGCACGTATCACGGCAGCGCGATGAGCCCGATGGTGCAAGTCGCCAGCACCGCCGCGTGGAACGACGAAGCACACGTGATCGAAAACCGCCGCCTGTACGCCGAGAAGTTTGCTGCGGTGATACCGATCCTGAAAAACGTGCTGGCTTTCGATGCCCCCGATGCGGCCTTCTACCTGTGGGCGAAAGTGCCGGGCGGCGACGATGCCTCATTTGCGCGTGAGCTGTATCGTACCCACCATGTGACCGTGCTGCCCGGCAGTTTTCTGGCGCGCGACGCCGCCAACGTCAACCCCGGCAAGGGCTTTGTCCGCATTGCGCTGGTCGACAGCCTGGACGCCTGCATCGATGCGGCCAAACGTATGGCGAAATATGTCGGTGAGGCTGCGTAAGCGCCCCATCCCCACACCTGATTCAACCCCTCCATTTCAGATTTAATCAAAGGAAACCACCATGCACGATCTGCAAAAAACCATCGAAGACGCTTTTGAACGCCGCGCCGAGATCACGCCGCGCAACGTCGAGCCCCAGGTCAAGGATGCGGTCATGGCCGTGATTGACTTGCTCGACATGGGTGAGCTGCGCGTCGCCGAGCGTGCCGACGGTCAGAACTGGATCACCCACCAGTGGCTGAAGAAAGCCGTGCTGCTGTCGTTCCGCCTCGAAGACAATGCCTTCATCAAGGGCGGCTACACCAACTACTACGACAAGGTGCCTTCCAAGTTCGCCGACTTCAACTCCAAGGATTTCCGCGAAGGTGGTTTCCGCGTGGTGCCGCCGGCGGCCGTGCGCAAGGGGTCCTACATCGCCAAGAACGTGGTGCTGATGCCGAGCTACGTCAATATCGGCGCCTACGTCGGTGAAGGCACCATGGTCGACACCTGGGCCACGGTCGGCTCCTGCGCGCAGATCGGCAAGAATGTGCACCTCTCGGGTGGCGTCGGCATCGGCGGCGTGCTCGAGCCGGTCCAGGCCAACCCCACCATCATCGGCGACAACTGCTTCATCGGCGCGCGTTCCGAAGTGGTCGAAGGCGTGATCGTCGAAGACAACGCGGTGATTTCGATGGGCGTCTACATCGGCCAGTCCACCAAGATCTACGACCGCGAAACCGGCGAAGTCACCTACGGCCGTATCCCCGCCGGCTCGGTGGTGGTGTCCGGCAACCTGCCCTCCAAGGACGGCAGCTATAGTTTGTATTGCGCGGTGATCGTGAAGAAGGTCGACGAAAAGACCCGCTCCAAGGTCGGCATCAACGAACTCTTGCGCGGGATCTAGGCCCAATTCGTCCGCCCCTCATGCAAGGAACCGCGATGAACCCCCAATTTCTGCTCATTGCATTGCTCGCCGCCAGCCTGCTGGGCTGCCAGGCCAACCCAATCTCCGGCCGCTCGCAACTGGTGCTGGTGTCGGAAGAACAGGCACAGGCGTCGTCGGCCCAGGCATACACGCAGACGCTGAGCGAAGCGCAGAAGAAGGGCAAGCTCAGCACCGATGCGGCGCTGAACGCCCGCGTCAAGCGCATCACCGACCGCCTGATCGTGCAGGCCGGCACCATGTACGCGCCGAGCCGCAACTGGAAATGGTCGGTGGCGGTGATCGACGAACCCACGCTCAATGCCTGGTGCATGCCCGGCGGCAAGATGGCGATCTACACCGGCATCATCAACAAGCTGAAATTGTCCGACGACGAAATCGCCCAGATCATGGGTCATGAAATTTCCCATGCGCTGCTGGGACACGGTCGTGAGCGCATGTCGCGCGCGATGGCCATGCAGGGCAGCCTGCAGATCGGCTCCATCCTCGCCGGGCGCGACCTCAGCGTGCTGGCGCCGGTGGCCGACGTTGCCCTGACCCTGCCCAATAGCCGCGAAGGCGAGAGCGAAGCCGATCGCTACGGCATCGAACTTGCTGCCCGCGCCGGCTTCGACCCGCAAGCCGCAGTTCGCCTGTGGGAGAAAATGAGCGCTGCCAGCGGCAACGGCCCGCCGCAGTTCCTCAGCACCCACCCTTCGCCGGATAACCGCATCCAGGCGCTGAACGCGCTGGTGCCGCAGATGATGCCGATCTACGAGAGAGCACGTAACTGATGGATACCCAGACCGACGACAAACTCGCCAGCCTCAAGACCCTGAGCACGGTCATTTATGCGCTGTACGCGCTGTCATTGTTTGCCGGCATCAGCGCCATCGTCGCCATCATCCTCAACTACATCAAACTCGACGAGGTTCGGGGCACCTGGATGGAAAGCCACTTCAGCTGGCAGATCCGCACCTTCTGGTGGAGCGTGGTGTGGTTCATCCTCGGTGCGCTCACCTGGATCATCCTGGTTGGCTGGGTCGTGTGGGGGGTGGCCGGCATCTGGTTCATCTACCGCATCGCCAAGGGCTGGCTCAACCTCAACGACGGCAAGCCGATGCCGCTGTAGGCATGGCATTCTGGGTCTATCTGCTGCGCTGCGCGGATGGCTCGTACTATGCAGGCCATACGGACGATCTCGACAAACGTATTGGCGAACATGTGGCCGGTGTCTGCGCCGGCCACACCGCGACCCGGTTGCCGGTTGAACTGGTCTGGAGCCAGGCATGTACAACGCGTATCGAAGCATTGACGTTCGAGCGGCAAATCAAGGGCTGGAGCCGTGCGAAGAAAGAGGCGCTGATAAAGGGCGACTGGGAGGAGGTTTCCCGGTTAGCCAGGAACAGATCGAGGAAATAAACCGTAGTGGTAATTTGAAATGTGGTTCGACAGGCTCACCACGAACGGACCAAAGGCCAGTAGCCTAATCCAGGCTTACCGATGGATTCACCCAAGCACCCAACTTTCAGTCCGTTCGCCCTGAGCTTGTCGAAGGGCTGCCCGTCCCCTAGCTTAGGAAATCCGCACCTCCGTTCCCACCTTCACCAGATCGAACAGTTCCGCCACATCGGCATTCTTCATGCGAATGCAGCCGTGCGAGGCCGGCATGCCGATCTTGTTCTCTTCGTGGGTGCCGTGGATATAGATATAGCGCTTGTGCGTATCCACCGTGCCGCCCTGGTTTTTGCCCGGCTCCAGCCCGTCCAGCCACAGAATCCGGGTCAGGATCCAGTCGCGCCCCGGGTTTTCGGCGTCCAGTTCCGGCGTCCAGACTTCGCCCGTGGGCTGGCGTGATTTGAAGGCAGAACACAGCGGCGCGCCGGCGCCGATCTTGTCTGCGATGCGGTGCCGCCCGCGCGGGGTGCAATAGCTGCCATCCTGCTCCCCTGCCCCGTTGGTTGCGCAGGAAACCGGATACTGGCGGATCAAGATGTCGCCGTCAGGGCCGGGCTCCCACAGATACAATTGCTGCAGGCGCGTATCCACCTCGATAACCAGATCGCTCACCGCGCCGTCTCCTTTTTCTGCTGCCGGCGGGCCTCGAAAAATCCCGAGATCATCGCCGCGCATTCGTCTGCCAGCACCCCGCCCACAATTTCGCAATGGTGGTTGAGCCGCGGCTCGGCAAACACATCCATGATGCTGCCGTGCGCGCCGGTCTTGTATTCCCTGGCGCCATACACCACCCGTGCCACCCGTGAATGCAGGATCGCTCCCGCACACATCACGCACGGTTCCATCGTCACATATAGGGTGCAGTTCACCAGCCGGTAATTGGCCAGCCGCGCCGCCGCGTCGCGCAGCGCCATCACCTCGGCATGTGCGGTCGGATCGTGGCTGGAAATCGGCTGGTTGAAGCCGCGGCCGACGATCTCGCCGCCGCATACCACCAGCGCTCCCACCGGCACCTCGTCCGCCTCCCAGCCCTGGCGCGCCAGATCGAGCGCGACGCACATGTAGTCTTCGTCTTCAGTCATGCTGCTTCCGGCTTTTTCATCCCCGCTATGGTAGCGCCATACGCAAGGAGTTTCGCATGCTTGAAGCGACGCCCCTTCAGACACACCCGTTCCAGATTCGAAGCCCGCACCCCGATACTTCGCTTCGATATCCATACAACTAAAGTTGTATAGTCGGAAGAACCGTGGTGTGCGATGGTTTCCCGGTTTTTTGAGAGGATGGCTATCCACAGGCTCTCAAACTCCACGTTAGGCGTCATCAGATGCGCCCTCATCCATCTGAAACCATTCAGGAGACATTGAAATGAAAGAGGTGCTTTTCTTTGAGAACATGCTGACCCCCAAAATCATTACATTCGTTTATTGGCTATTGCTTTTCGCAGCAGTCATGGGTGGCCTGGGTTCAATGTTCGGGAGTGGTGGGTTTTCAATGGGCAAGTTTTTTATGGGCATCATTTATGCCGCGGGCGGTGCCATTGCTGCAAGAATATGGTGCGAACTCTTGATTGTTCTGTTCAAAATGAACGAAGCACTTCAAGAATTACGTCACAAGTAAAGCGCGTGCCTGACCCTTGTTCCAGGAGGGGCACTCCGTCAGCGGGCCACGTCGCGCACCCCAGGTAAAATCGGACACATCATGAAAATCAAGAAATTCCTCAGCCTTGAATGGGATGCGATCGCAGGCATCGCGGCGGCAGTGGCGGCTATCGTCCTGCACCTTTTTCATGTTGTGGACGAGCATGTCATCCTGCCCATCGTGCTCGCGCTGATGGCCCTGCTGTTCATCAATTTCATGCGGCATACACGAAACAACGAGCTGACCGCCGAACAGGTCGAGCATACGGCGCATGCGATCAGCAGAATCCAGTCCAGACTCAAGCCGCCTGACGTGATTCTGGTCGGCCCTCGCCACTTGCGCACCGCAAACGAGCAATTCATTCGGCATATGAGCGGAGACACCGTCTGGTACAACGTGTGCCTGTCGATGTATAAGCCGCAGCCGCTATTCGATGTGCTGCTGCGCCCTGCGCTGGACAATCCGATGGTCACCTCGGTCCAGTTCATTCTGGATGAAAGCCAGCGCGAGTTATGGCAACAGGACATACAGCCGAAAATCGCTGCATGCGCCGGCAACCTGAAGGTCAGGGAGCCACGCTGGCACAGCCTCAGCAAGACGGTTTCCTTCATTCTCGCCGACAACCAGCAAAGCGGAGGAGCCGAAGCGCTGCTTAGTTTCTGGGGTGAGCCGTTCATGGCACAGACGACCGAGCGCGACGTGCCGCGTTTCATTTTTCATGTGCAGCGGAATTCCGAGCTTCTGCCGCATCTGGTGGAACTGGCGAGCAGCTGCGTGCGCACCCGTCACGAGTAATATTGCATCCGTGCATGCTTTTGACGGGGATTCATGACTTGTGCGTATTACCTGTTCACCGTTGCATGCGACACAGTTGAAGCAAGCGCTGCGTCCGTTTAACCAGAAAGAGAACGTTCATGAAATATGTCGAGGTTGTCGCCGACGCGGGCAGCGCTGATACGGTTTCTGCCATCGCCGAGAAACACGAGCTTTCCGACTTCCGCATAGGGGTTGTGGGGGAAGACAAATTGCAGCCGATGCGGCTACTGGTAACTGACGACAAGTTGCAGTCCGTGCTGGACTCCCTGCAAACTCTGCTCGGGGTTCAGCCGTCTGCCCGGATCGTGGTCCTGCCGGTTGAGATTGCGCTGCCCAAGCCTTCGGAAGAGGAACGCAAGGAAGAGGATGCGGCGACCGCCGCACGCGAAGCGCTGTATAACGGCGTTGAAAAAAATGTGCGCCTCGACCTGAATTATCTCATTCTGGTGGTTCTCTCGACCATTGTGGCCGCGATCGGACTGATCGAGAACAATGTGGCGGTGGTGATCGGCGCCATGGTGATTGCCCCCCTGCTTGGCCCCAATCTGGCATTTGGCCTCGGTACCGCGCTGGGCGACATTCCCTTGATGTGGAAATCGATATTCACCGCCACGGTGGGAATCGTGCTGGCCATCGCCCTGTCTGTCGCGATCGCCATGATTTGGCCGTTTGACATTTCCAGCCCGGAAATTGCTGCGCGCACCCAGGTGGGGCTGGATTCGGTTGCCCTGGCGCTGGCTTCGGGTGCGGCTGCCGCACTTTCCATGACCACCGGCCTGTCGAGCGTGCTGGTGGGAGTGATGGTGGCGGTAGCCCTGCTTCCGCCCGCGGTTACGCTCGGCCTGATGCTGGGCTACGGAAATTTCAACCTCGCAGTGGGGGCCGGTTTGCTGCTGCTGATCAACCTGGTGTGCGTCAACCTGGCCTGCAAACTGGTTTTCATATTCAAGGGCATCAACCCGCGCACGGGCTATGAAAAGAAGCGGGCTCGGCGCGCCATGACCATCTACATTCTGGTCTGGCTCGGCACCCTGATCATGCTCATGCTTTTCATTTACAGCCGCCGGGCATTGGTCAATTAGCCGCATGGATAAAACCACATCTGATGGCAGGGGCACTGAAGCCATGCTCCATCTCTCCCGATCACGAAACGCCTGGGGATCGCCCGAATTTGCGGATACGCTCAAGCAGGAAGTCGCGCAACTGGATGCCCGCCACCTTCCGTTACAGGAAGGCTTATCCCAAAGCAGCCACGTGACCGACCGGCCTGTTCAGGCCATGATCCTCAGCATGGACGAGGACGGCGGCCTGATCCGGGTCAAAATCGGGGTGTTTTATACCGGCGTGATTGCCGGTTGCAGTTGCACGGACGACCCCACGCCGATCAGCGAACTGAATGAATACTGCGTGCTGCAACTCGGCATCGACAAGTCGACGGCCGCCACCACGGTCACCCTGCTGGCGGAATAAGCGGATGTCTCCAATGACGGATTGTGTGGCCGGCGCCTAAGGCGTGGCGGCGTTGATTTCGAGTTCTTCCGAATAAGGGCGGCTCGGATACTGGAAAGCAACCGGCCCGTCGGGTTTCGCATGGACGAACTGGCGCACGAAGGGATCGCTGGAGTCGACCATTTCGGCGGCGTTCCCTTCGGCCACCACCACGCCGTCATGGATGAAATAGACATAGTCGGCCACTTTCAGCGACTCCGACACATCGTAGGTCACCACGATCGATGTCAGCCCGAGCGCGTCGTTAAGCTGCCGGATCAGGTTTGCAATGGTGTTGAGCGAGATCGGGTCGAGTCCGGCGAAGGGCTCGTCGTACATGATCAGCATGGGGTCGAGCGCAATCGCGCGGGCGAGCGCCACGCGTCGCTCCATGCCGCCCGACAGTTCGGCTGTCCGCAGCGCATGGGCACCACGCAGACCGACGGCGTGGAGTTTCATCAGGACAAGATCGTGGATGACGTCATCCGGAAGATCGGTATGCTCGCGCATCGGGTAGGCAATGTTCTCGAACACGGACAGGTCCGAGAACAGCCCGCTGACCTGAAACATCCGGCCCATTTTGCGGCGGATCGCGTAGAGGTCCCGGTGGTTCAGTTCATGAATCATCTTGCCATCGAATTTCACGCTGCCCTGCGCCGGTCGGAGCTCGCCGCCGATGTGGCGCAGCAGGGTGGATTTTCCGCATCCGCTGACCCCCAGGATGGCAACGATCTTGCCGCGTGGAATGGCGAGATTGATGCCCTTGAGCACCGCATTGTCATCGAATGAGAAATGCAGGTCGCTGACTTCGATCAGGTTCTCGGAAGGTGGGTTCGTCATCATCTTTTCGGGTACGGAAGTGTTCATGCTATTCGGCCAGAACGGATATCAGACTGCCGCCAGCAGCGTGTCGGGCGCTTCCAGCGCGGTTTTGACCGCAACCAGAAACTGCACCGCATCGCGCCCGTCGATCAGCCTGTGGTCGTAGGTAAGCGCCAGGTACATCATGGGGCGAATCACGACCTGGCCGTTTTCCGCGATCGGGCGTTCCTGGATGGCATGCATGCCGAGAATGGCTGACTGCGGGGGGTTGAGGATGGGGGTGGACAGCAGCGAGCCGAACACGCCGCCGTTGGTGATGGAGAACGTTCCGCCCGAGAGGTCGTCGAGCGTGAGTGTGCTTTCGCGCGCACGCCGTCCCAAATCGGCAATGGCCGTTTCGATTTCGGCAGATGACAGGGCCTGTGCACGGCGCAGGATCGGCACCACCAGCCCGCGCGGGCTGGAAATGGCGATGCCGATATCGACATCGCCCTGCCACACGATGTCGTTGCCGTCGATGGCGGCATTGACGACCGGAAACTGCTCTAAGGCCTGGCACACGGCGCGCACGAAGAACGACATGTAGCCGAGCTTGACGCCGTGTTTGACCTCGAACTCGGCCTTGAAGCGCTGGCGCAATTCATTCACCGGCTGCATGTTCACCTCGTTGAAGGTGGTGAGCATGGCAGCGGTATGCTGTGCGGCGACCAGGCGTTCGGCCACGCGCTGGCGCAGGCGCGACAGCGGCTCGCGGCGGGTTTCTCCCTGCGAAACAACTGCTGCTGCGGTGGGTGCAACAGGCAGCGGCACCTCGGGTTTTGGCGCTGGGGGTTTTGGCGCCCGGGGGGTTGGTGCCGGAGCGGACACCTCAGCTTTCGGTTGAGTGGGCTCAGGCTTTTGAACAGGCTCGGATCGGGCGACAGCGAGGGAATTTTCGTCTGCTGTCATCCCGGCGCTCTCGCCAGTCTCGATCACCGCCACCACCTCATCGGCCGTGACCACCGCGCCTTCGGGCTGGCGCACTTCGACCAGGGTGCCGGATGCGGGCGTCGGGATTTCCAGGATCACCTTGTCGGTTTCCAGATCGACCAGGGTTTCGTCGCGCGCGACCGTCTCGCCCACCTGTTTGCGCCATGGCAGCAGGGTGCCGCTGGACACCGATTCGGACAGGGCCGGCACCCGCACTTCAATTTTCATAGGAGGTCTCCAGTGCGTCTTTCAGCAGGGTTTCCAGTTCCGCCCGATGGCGCGAGACATAACCCGACGCCGGCGCGGCAGCGGCGGGGCGTCCGGCGTAATGGAAGCGCCGCCCGCCCGGAATGCAGTGGTTGAGGTGATGCATGGACTGGTACCACACGCCCTGGTTCATCGGTTCCTCCTGCGCCCAGACGAACGTCCGGGCGTGCGGATAGGCTTTGATGGTTGCCTCCAGAGCCGTTTCGGGGAAAGGGTAAAGTTGCTCGACCCGTATCAGCGCAACCGTGTCCAGCCCTTGCGCGGCTCGTGCGGCTTCGAGGTCGAACCACACGCGCCCGCTGCATGCCACCACACGCGTGGCGTTTCGCGGTGCGCGCGGATCGTCGATGACCGGAAGAAACGACCCGCCGGAAAGGTCCGCCAGCGACGATATGGATGCCGGGTGACGCAGCAGGCCCTTGGGGCTCATGATCACCAGGGGTTTTCTGACCGGGCGCACCATCTGCCGCCGCAGCAGGTGAAACATCTGGGCCGGCAGGGTCGGCACGCAGACCTGGATGTTGTCCTGCGCGCACAGCTGCAGGTAGCGCTCGAGGCGTGCAGAGGAATGTTCAGGCCCCTGCCCTTCCAGTCCATGCGGCAGCAGCAGGGTCAGCCCGCACAGGCGTCCCCACTTGGCTTCGCCGCTGGCAATGAACTGGTCGATCACCACCTGCGCACCGTTGGCGAAGTCACCGAACTGCGCTTCCCACACCACCAGCGTGTCGGGGTCGGCGGTGGCATACCCGTACTCGAACGCCAGCACCGCTTCTTCCGACAGCAGCGAATCGATGACGGTGAAGTCGCCCTGCTGGTCATGAATATGTTCAAGCGGGATGTAGACACCGCTCTGGCGGCGCTCGCGTTTCTGGTCGTGCCAGACTGCATGGCGATGGAAGAAGGTGCCGCGCGCCGAGTCCTGCCCCGACAGGCGCACATTGAACCCCTTGTCCAGCAAGCTGGCGTACGCCAGATGCTCGGCGTAGCCCCAGTCCACTGGCAGTTCGCCCGCGCGCATCCTGCGGCGGTCGTCCAGCACCTTCTGCACCCGCGAATGCAGTTCGATTTCGTATTGCAGCGTGGTAATGCGCTCGCCCAGAAAGTTCAGGCGTTCAGCCGGCACCGTGGTCGCGACGTCATGGTCCGGGCTGCCCTTGAAATCGCTCCAGTTTCGGGCAAAAACCTGTTTGAAGTCGGAGAGCGCCGGCGAACTCAGCAGTTCGCCATGCTCCAGCCGCTCGCGGCAGACGTCGACCAGGTCATCGGCTTCTGACTGGGTCAACACTTCCTCATCCACCAGCCGCTGCGCGTACAGGACGCGTGTGCTGGGGTGAGCCTGAATGCGGCGATACATCATGGGCTGGGTGGCCAGCGGTTCGTCCTGCTCGTTGTGTCCATGGCGGCGATAACACACCAGGTCGATGAAGCAGCTTCGATGGAAGGTGTAGCGAAAATCCACCGCCGTCTGCACCGCAAAGGCCACCGCCTCGGGATCGTCGCCGTTCACATGCAGCACCGGGGCCTCGACCATTTTGGCGACGTCGGTGCAATACAGTGTCGAGCGCACGTCGCGCGGATCGGATGTGGTAAAACCGATCTGGTTGTTGATGACCACATGGATGGCGCCGCCGTTGCGGAAACCGCGCGTCTGCGACATGTTGAGGCTTTCCATCACCACGCCCTGGCCCGACAGCGCGGCGTCGCCGTGCAGGATCACCGGGACCACTTCGTAACCGAGCACATCGCCGCGCCGGTCCTGACGTGCGCGAACCGACCCGCGCACCACGGGGTGCACAATTTCCAGGTGCGACGGGTTGAATGCCAGCGCCAGATGGATCGGCCCATATTCCGTTGCAATGTCGGTGGAGAATCCCTGGTGATATTTGACATCACCCGACAGCGGCGAGCCGGGGTCGCCATTCTGCGGCTCCTCGTAAAGGCTTTGCAGCGAGCGCCCCATGATGTTGGCCAGCACGTTGATGCGCCCGCGGTGCGCCATGCCCATCACGATTTCCTTGGCACCATGGCGCGCGCAGCGTTCGATCACAAGATCGAGCAGCGGAATCAGGCTCTCGCCCCCTTCGAGCGAAAAACGCTTTTGCCCGACATGCCGGGTCTGCAGGAATTTTTCCAGCGTCTCGGCATCGGTCAGCCGCTTCAGCAATTGTTTCTTGAGCGAGGTCGACACGCCGAAGCGGCCCTGTGCGCCTTCGATCCGTTCCTGCAGCCAGCGTTTACGCGCGACAAAGGAAATATGCATGTATTCGGCACCGACATGACCGCAATACGCGCGTTTCAGGCGTTGCAGGATGTCGGCCAGCGTGGCGCGCTCCACGCCGAACAACGATCCGGTCTCGAACTCGCGGGTCAGATCTGCCTCGCTCAGCCCATAATGTGCAGGGTCGAGTTCGGGGATGGGAGGCGACTCGAAGCGCCGTAAAGGATCCAGGTCCGCCTGTCCCACCCCCAGGTAGCGGTAGGCATTGATGAGGCGAAGCACGGCAACCTGCGCGGCATCCGACCCCGCGACCGCATTCGGCAGAGGCTGTGCCAGCCAGGGCGCCAGCGCCTCGTCACCGAACTGTTCCAGGTATGCCGCGTTGCCGGCATACAGCGGTGAGGTCAGATTCCAGTCAGGCGCGCTCATGTGCTCGGTCGCTTGGCGAACGGCTCTCAGGCCCCGCGCTGGTCCAGCGGCACGAAGTCGCGCCGCTGCGAGCCGGTATAGAGCTGGCGCGGACGTCCGATCTTGTGCGCCGGGTCGGCAAGCATTTCGTGCCACTGTGCCACCCAGCCTGCGGTGCGGGCGAGCGCGAACAGCACGGTGAACATGCTGCTGGGAATGCCCATCGCGCGAAAGATGATGCCGGAATAGAAATCAACGTTGGGATAGAGCTTGCGGCTGATGAAATAGTCGTCTTCCAGCGCGATGCGCTCGAGTTCCATCGCCATTCTGAACTGGGGATCGTCGCGCAGGTCGAGTTCGTCCAGCACCTCGTAGCAGGTCTCGCGCATGATCCGCGCACGCGGATCAATATTCTTGTAGACACGATGTCCGAAGCCCATCAGGCGGAAGCCGCTGGTCTTGTCCTTGGCGCGCTTGATGTATTCGGGAATGCGCGAGATATCGCCCATTTCATCGAGCATTTTCAGCACTGCCTCGTTGGCGCCGCCATGCAAAGGTCCCCACAGCGAGGCCATGCCGGCCGCAATGCACGCATAGGGATTGGCACCGCTGGAACCGGCCAGCCTCACGGTCGAGGTCGAGGCGTTCTGTTCGTGGTCGGCATGCAGAATGAAGATGCGGTCGAGCGCGCGCGACAGAACCGGATTGGGCTCGTAAGGTTCGCACGGCGTGGAGAACATCATGTGCAGGAAGTTCTCGGCGTAGGACAAGCTGTTCTGCGGATAGACGAAGGGCTGGCCCTCGTTGAATTTGTAGGCCCAGGTTGCCACCGTCGGAACCTTGGCGATCAGCCGGTGCGCGACAATTTCACGATGATGCGGATCGAACAGGTCGCTTCCTTCATGATAGAAGGCCGACATGGCGCCGGTCACGCCGATCATCACTGCCATCGGATGCGCACTGCGGCGAAAGCCACGGAACACGTTTTCCATCTGGTCGTGCAGCAGGGAATGATGGCGAATCGATTGCTCGAACGACGTCTTCTGCCCGGCCGTCGGCAGTTCGCCGTGGAGCAGCAGGTAGCTTACTTCCATGTAGTCCGACTTGTAGGCCAGCTGATCGATCGGATAGCCCCGGTAATACAGCAACCCCTCGTCGCCGTCGATATAGGTGATGGCCGAGGTACAGCTGGAGGTGGCGGTAAAGCCCGGGTCGTGGGTGAAATAGCCATGCGCGCCCAGGCTGCGGATGTCGATCACCGGCTTGCCATACGTGCCTTGTTCGATGGGCAGTTCAACCGACGGGCTGCCATCGCTGAAGGTAAGAGTGACGGTTTTTTTCATTGCGATTCCAGAATGATTGCAGCCTGATAATGCTGTAAACGTTGAATAAGCGCTGCAAGCTCGTCATCGCCCGCGGGCGAGCGGCCTTGCAGCCTGTCTACGATTTCCATGTCCGACAGGGCCAGAAGCCGCTTCAGCGCGGCTGTCTCATGAGAGCGAAGTGTAGCGCGGTGCGCGGTCCAAAAGCCACCCAGCCAGATATCGAGTTCCAGCAGGCCCCGCCTGCAGCGCCAGGTGATCTGATCAGACACGCCGTTTGACCAACTGCGACTTGATGCGCCCAATCGCCGCCGTCGGATTCAGCCCCTTGGGGCAGGCATCGACGCAGTTCATGATGCCATGGCAGCGATACAGACGGTACGGGTCTTCCAGGTTGTCGAGCCGCTCGCCGAGCGCCTCGTCACGGCTATCGGCAATGAATCGATAGGCCTGCAACAAGCCCGCCGGGCCGACGAACGTGTCCGGATTCCACCAGAACGACGGGCACGCGGTGGTGCAGCAGGCGCACAGAATGCATTCATAGGCACCGTCGAGCAGCGCCCGGTCAGCCGGACTTTGCAGGCGCTCCACCTCGGGTTCGGGATCCTCGTTGACAAGCCAGGGCTTGATCGAGCGGTACTGCTTGTAGAACGGTTCCATGTCCACGATCAGGTCGCGGATCACCGGCAGGCCCGGCAGCGGCCGCACCTCGATGGGCTGCTTCAGCTCGGACAAGGGCGTGATGCACGCCAGCCGGTTCCTGCCGTTGACATTGACCGCATCCGAGCCGCACACGCCCTCGCGACAGGATCGGCGCAGGGACAGGGTTTCGTCCTGCGCCTTGATCGCCAGCAGGGCATCGAGCAGCATCTTGCCGGTGGAGTCGATGTCGAGGTCGACGTCCTGCATGAAGGGCTTTTCGCCGGATTCGGGGTGGTAGCGGTAGAGGCGGAATTTCACGAGGCCTCCTTTTGCGATTTGGGTAATTGCGGGATCGCCCAGGCTTCGCGTTTCGCCTTTGGGCGAGTTACTTTCTTTTGCTTCGCCAAAAGAAAGTAACCAAAGAAAAGGCGACCCCACATCGCTGCCCTTCGGGTTCCCGATTTGGCGCGCGCGGCCGGGCGCTCCACCAACTCGCCCTGGCACGGGGCACAAAACGCCCCGTGCTGCGGAGCTCGGACACGGTTCCGCTTTTTCCCCGCCCGCACACGCCAAATCGGCAGCGCTGAAGGGGAACACCCCCTCGCACCGCCATCGCGTAATGCTGCCGA
>JBFHXL010000018.1:0-13482 GCA_041599035.1 Thiobacillus sp.
ACTGGACGTGGATGGCGAGTTTGCCGACTGGGGCATTCCGGCGGCGATCGTCACCAAGTATCTGGCCGAGCACGGCGTGATCGTGGAGAAGACCGGCCTTTATTCCTTCTTTATCATGTTCACCATCGGCATTACCAAGGGTCGCTGGAATACGCTGGTGACCGCCTTGCAGCAGTTCAAGGCTGATTACGACGAGAACCAGCCGCTGTGGCGCGTGCTGCCCGAGTTTATCGAGAAATATCCGCGCTACGAAAAAACCGGCCTCAAGGATCTGTGCGACCAGATTCACACCATCTACAAGGCCAACGACGTGGCGCGCCTGACGACCGAAATGTACCTGTCGGAAATGGCCCCGGCGATGAAACCGGCGGACGCCTTCGCCAAGATGGCGCACCGTGAAATCGAACGGGTCGAACTGGATGACCTCGAGGGCCGCATCACCGCCATGCTGGTCACGCCTTATCCGCCGGGGATTCCCCTGCTGATTCCGGGCGAGCGCTTCAATGCCACGATCGTGCGTTATTTGCAGTTCACACGTGATTTCAACGAGAAATTCCCCGGCTTCGAGACCGATGTGCACGGATTCGTCGAGGAAGTGGTGGATGGCCGGGCCAGGTATTACGTCGATTGCGTGATCTGAACCGGACGCCGGCAAGGCGACTCGATGCTTGATTAGTCAGGAAAAAAGCGTATTATTCGCAGTCCCCGGATTACCGGGGATTGTTTTTTGACCTTGCTCCACCGCACCGCAGCGGGGGGCTTAACCGAAAGGAAACTTGATGCGGCATTACGAAATCGTATTTATCGTCCATCCCGATCAGAGCGAGCAGGTGCCCGCCATGATCGAACGCTATCGCAGCAACATTGCGACACGCGGTGGCAACGTTCACCGTCTGGAAGACTGGGGCCGCCGCCAGATGGCCTACCCGATCCAGAAAATCCACAAGGCCCATTACGTGCTGATGAACATCGAGTGTGACCAGGAAACCCTGGAAGAACTCGAGCATGGCTTCAAGTTCAATGATGCCGTGCTGCGTCATCTGACCATCAAGCGCGATGATGCCGTGACTGCGGCTTCGCCGATGATGAAGGAAGAAAAATCACGCGACATTCTGGAGTCAGCCAAGCCTGAGTCCGACAAGGCAGAAACTGCGGCCGAACAGCCTGCTGCTGCCTGAGTGAGTGAACCGGCTGCTTATTAGCGGAGCACTCGTCCAGGTCGAACCCTTGCGTTACAGTCCGGCCGGCGTGCCGATTGCCGAAGCGGTGATTCAGCATCGCAGCAGTCAGATGGTGGCAGAGCAGGTCCGGCAGGTGGAATGCGAGGTGACGGTGCAGGCGAGCGGATCACTTGCCGCCCAGTTGGCACACCTGAGCGCAGGAATGCAGGTCAAACTGGAAGGCGCATTGAACCGACGCAGCGTGAACAGCAGACAACTGATCTTGATATTGAATCGAATCGAAAAGGAATAATCATGGCACGTCCCATGGGTAAAGCCGGCGGCAAGTTCGCCAAAAAAGGCCGCGACAGCGGCAATCGTGGTCTCTTCAAGCGTCGCAAGTTCTGTCGCTTCACCGCCGAAAAGGTGGTTGAGGTCGATTACAAGGATATCGACGTGCTGAAGGAATTCATCGCCGAAAACGGCCGCATCATCCCGGCCCGTATCACCGGCACCAAGGCGCACTACCAGCGTCAACTGGGTACCGCAATCAAGCGTGCGCGCTTCCTGGCGCTCATGCCTTACACCGACCTGCATTGAGGAGACGGCCATGCAAGTGATTTTGATGGATAAAGTGGTCAATCTGGGCAACCTGGGCGACGTGGTCAAAGTGAAAGACGGCTATGCCCGCAACTATCTGATTCCGACGCGCCGTGCACGCCGCGCCACGCCGGCCAACATGGAAGCGTTTGCCGCGCAGAAGGCCGAACTGGAGCGGGTGGCAGCTGAAAAGCTGGCCGAAGCGCAGGGTCGTGCAGTCAAGCTGGAAGGTTTCAGCGTGACCGTAAGCCAGAAAGCCGGTGTCGATGGCCGTCTGTTCGGCTCGATTTCCAATGCGGATATTGCCGATGCGCTGAAAGCGCAGGGCCATGACGTGAGCAAATCGGAAGTGCGTCTGCCGGATGGTCCGTTCAAGGCCATCGGCGAATACCCGGTGGTTCTGGGTCTGCATCATGACGTCATCGCCAGCATTACCGTCGTGGTGGTCGCTGAACAGTAAGCGTTCACGCGACAACGAAAAAGGGAGCCGCGGGCTCCCTTTTTTATTGTCATTTCGCGCGCGATATACCCGGCTGTTCACGCGTTATCCACAGCCTTATCCCTTGGTGGGCATGCTGTGGAAGACTAGAATCCTGCCATGGCCGCTATCCACTCCCTGAGCACGAACCCCGATCCCCAGCTGACGCAAATGCGCCTGCCGCCGCATTCGCTGGAAGCCGAGCAGGCGGTGCTGGGCGGCTTGCTGCTGGACAACGGGGCCTGGGACCGCATCGGCGATGTGGTCTCGGAAAGCGATTTCTACCGCCAGGACCATCGCCAGGTCCTGCGTGCGATCGTGCGGCAGATCGCCGAAAACCGTCCGGCCGACGCGGTGACGGTGTCCGAGGCGCTGCAGTCGATGGGGCAGCTCGAAAGCGTGGGCGGTCTGGCCTACATCGTGGCGCTGGCGAGCAACACGCCGTCAGCCGCCAATATCCGCCGCTATGCCGAAATCGTGCGCGAACGCTCGGTGATGCGCCGGCTGGCCGAAGTGGCAACCGGCATTGCCGATACCGCCTATGCCCCGGCCGGACGCAGCGCGTCGCAGCTGCTCGACGAAGCCGAAGCCAAGGTGTTCGAGATCGCCGAATCCGGCAGCCGCGGTCAGGCGGGTTTCACCGAAATCAAGCCGCTGCTGAAGGAAGTGGTCGAGCGCATCGACGAGCTCTATCACCGCGACAACGATTCCGGCATCACCGGCGTGCCCACCGGCTTTCATGATCTCGACCAGAAAACCTCGGGCCTGCAGCCAGGCGACCTGATCATCGTTGCCGGACGGCCCTCCATGGGTAAAACCGCGTTCTCGCTCAACATGGCCGAGAACGTCGCGCTCGATACCGGCCTGCCGGTGGCGGTGTTCTCGATGGAAATGGGCGGCGCCCAGCTGGTGATGCGGATGATCGGCTCGGTCGGCAAGCTCGACCAGCACCGCCTGCGTACCGGCAAGCTGGGCGAGGACGACTGGCAGCGGCTGACCTACGCGCTCGGCAAACTGAACGAGGCGCCGGTATTCATCGACGAAACGCCCGGGCTGAATGTGCTGGAACTGCGGGCACGCGCGCGCCGCCTGACGCGCCAGTGCGGCAAGCTCGGCCTGATCGTGATCGACTATTTGCAGCTGATGTCGGCCAGCAGCTCGGGCGAAAACCGCGCGACCGAGATCTCCGAAATATCGCGTGCGCTGAAGGGGCTGGCGAAGGAACTGCAGGTTCCGGTGGTGGCGCTGTCACAGCTCAATCGCGGGCTGGAACAGCGTCCCAACAAGCGCCCGGTGATGTCCGACCTGCGCGAATCGGGCGCCATCGAGCAGGATGCCGACGTCATCCTGTTCATTTACCGTGACGAAGTCTACAACCCCGATACGCAGGACAAGGGCACTGCCGAAATCATCATCAGCAAGCAGCGCAACGGCCCCATCGGAACGGTGCGGCTGGCTTTTGTCGGCGAATACACGCGTTTCGAATCGCTGGCGCAGCCAGGTTCCTACTAAGCGAATGCGTCCTGTTCGAGCCCGTATTTCCATTGGGGCAATGGCGCACAACCTGCGGGTGGCGCGCGCCCGTGCGGGTGCGGCGCAGGTGTTTGCCGTGGTCAAGGCCAACGCCTATGGACATGGGCTGTCGCGCGCGCGGCGCGCGTTCGCGGCGGCCGACGGCTTTGCCGTGCTGACCCTGGAAGAAGCGGCCAACCTGCGCCTGATGGGGGTGGAGCATCCCATCCTGCTGCTCGAAGGCTTGTTTGGCGCGGATGAAATCGCCACCTGTGCCGAGCTGGATTTGTGGCCGGTGCTGCATCATGCGGCCCAGCTTGACTGGTTCCAGCGGCAACCGCCCGCCCGTCCGCTGCAGGTTTTTCTCAAGTTCGACAGCGGCATGCACCGACTGGGATTCCCGCTTGCCGACCATGCGGCCGTCGTCGCGCGGGTGCGGAGCCTGCCCGGCGTGGCCGGCGTCACCCTGATGACCCATTTTGCCCAGGCCGACGAAGCCGCTGGCGTCGCCTGGCAACTGCAGCCTTTCCTGCGCGAAATGGCCGGCACGGATCTGCCCTGGAGCAGCGCCAATTCAGCGGCGCTGTTGCGTTATCCCGAGACCCAGGGTGCCTGGGTGCGCCCGGGCATCATGCTGTACGGCGCGTCGCCGTTTGCCGACGTGACGGCCGCCGAGCTGGGGTTGCGCCCGGCGATGACGCTGCAGTCGGAAATCATCAGCGTGCAGACCCTGCAGGCAGGCGAGGGCGTGGGCTATGGCCTGTTGTTTCGCGCCGAGCATGCGATGCGGGTGGGCGTGGTCGCCTGCGGCTATGCGGACGGCTATCCGCGCCACGCCCTGACCGGCACCCCGGTTCTGATCGATGGCCGCCCCGGTCGCACGCTCGGACGGGTTTCGATGGACATGCTGTGTGTGGATTTGAGCGAACACCCTGACGCGAATGTCGGATCCTTGGTTGAGCTATGGGGCGAAGGGCTGCCGGTAGACACGGTCGCCGCCGCCGCCGGAACCAACAGTTATGAACTGTTGTGCGCCCTGGCGGCGCGCGTCCCGCTGGAAGAAACCGACTGACCGTCTCCTGTCCGCCGCCTATTCCGGCAGGGCGTAGGGCAGCGGTTTCAGACTCAGCGCGGCGCCATCGGCGGCTTTCAGGTGCAGGGTCTGCGTGTGTGCGCTTTCAACCTGGGCAACGGCCAGCACATCGAAGCCGCCCGCGGGTGCCGGCGCCGCGTTGACCACGGTGCCGGTGGCCTGTCCCTCGATATCTGCGCTGTACAGACTGTCGCCCGGGGCCGCTTCGGCGTCCACATGGGCCAGAAACATGCGACGTTTGAGCTTGCCCAGGTACTGGCTGCGGGCGACGATTTCCTGGCCCGGATAACAGCCTTTCTGGAAGCTGACCCCGCCGATCACTTCGAGGTTGACCATTTGCGGCACGAACTGCTCCTGCGTCGCCGCAACGATCATCGGGACGCCCGCATTGAGCCGCAGCCAGTCCCACACCGGTGCGCCAACGGGGGTGGCTGACCGGCAAAGGGTCTGCCATACGGCAGTGGCATGTTCGGGCGAGATCGACAGCACGAATTTGTCCTGTCCCACGCGGATGACCTGACCGGCTTCGCCGGCGACCGAATGCATCGCGGCTTCCGGAGCGGCGCCCATCGCGGCGGTGACGGCCGCCAGGGCCTGCTTGCCGGCCACCACCAGGCGCACGCTTTCGTCGCTGGCATCGCGTGCCTGCACCTTGGCGCGCAGGATGAACATGGACAGCCGCTTTTGCACACCGGGCAGGATGTCGCCCGACAACTGCAGGCAATAATCGTCGCCCTGCCGCCACATCAGAAAATTGCCCAGCAGGCGTCCCTTGGGGCTGCAGTACCCGCTCCACTGCGCGCTGTCGGCATGCAGGGCACGCACGTCATTGGTCAGCTGGCCCTGTAAAAACGTGGCGGTTTCCTCGCCGCGAAACGCGATCACGCCGAGCTGCGATAAATCCGCCACAATGGTGCCGTTCATCGCGGCGGCGCGCTCGCCGGCGGGGTCGCCGTAGTGCAGCACCGCGCTGCCTTCGATCAGCGCGTCGTGGGATTGCAGAAAGTTTTTCCAGGAATCGATCACGATACTTCCAGTTTAAAGAGGAATTTGATGGACCCTGAAAGTGTACACGCTGATGCGCGAGATTGAGCTTAAACCCTCACGCCGACTGGGGCTGTTGCTCCTGGGCATGGCGGCGCTGGCGCTCGCTGCCATCTGGCTTGCGGCCCTGCCGGAGGGGGTGCGCTTGGCGCTCGCTGCGGCCGTGATCGGCCTGACAGCGTGGGGCGGGCGGCAGGCGCGCTTTACGGCAAGCTTGCGCATCCATGTCGACGGCAGCCTGCAATTTCTGGAGCAGGGGGAATGGCGCAGCGTCGAGGTGCTGGGCGACAGCCTGGTTTCGCCTGCGCTCGTGGTCCTGCGTCATCGCACGCCGACAAAGCGCGTGCGCAGCCTGGTGCTGCTTGCGGACAGTGCGCAGGCGGAAGACTTGCGCCGTCTCAGGGTAGCGTTGCGCTGGGCAGGCCGCACACGCTCGGACACAGCGTCCCCGGACGCGGGTTGAGCACGGTGTTGCCGGCGATCGGCAGCGTCTCGGGGTAGTCGCGGCTGTAGTGCAGCCCCCGGCTTTCCTGCCGCAGCTGGGCCGAGCGGATGATGAGGTCGGCGCTTTGCACCAGGTTGCGAAGCTCGATCAGGTCGTTGCTGACGCGGAAGTTGCGATAAAACTCGTCGATCTCGTCCCGCAGCAGACGGATGCGGTGGGTGGCACGCGCCAGCCGCTTGTTGGTGCGCACGATGCCGACATAGTCCCACATGAAGCGGCGCAGTTCGTCCCAGTTGTGCGAGATCACCACTTCTTCGTCGGGATCGGTGACGCGTGAGGCGTCCCATTGCGGCAGTTCGAGCGCAGGGGCTGGCGGCGTGGCGAGGATGTCGTGCGCGGCGGCGTGACCGAATACCAGGCACTCCAGCAGCGAATTCGAAGCCAGCCGGTTGGCCCCGTGCAGCCCGGTGAAGGTGACCTCGCCCACCGCGTGCAGGTTGCACAGGTCGGTGCGTGCGTTGATGTCGGTGACGACGCCGCCGCAGGTGTAATGCGCGGCCGGCACCACCGGAATAGGCTGGCGCGTGATGTCGATGCCAAGTTCGAGGCAGCGCCGATAAATCATGGGGAAATGCTCGCGCACGAAGGCTTCCGGCTTGTGGCTGATGTCGAGGTAAACGCAGTCGATGCCGCGTTTTTTCATTTCGAAGTCGATTGCCCTTGCCACCACGTCGCGCGGCGCGAGCTCGGCGCGTTCGTCGTGATGATGCATGAAGCGGCTGCCGTCGGGCAGCAGCAAATGTCCCCCCTCGCCACGCACCGCTTCGCTGATGAGAAAGGATTTGGCGTGCGGGTGAAACAGGCAGGTGGGGTGGAACTGCACAAACTCCAGATTGGCAACCCGGCAGCCCGCGCGCCATGCCATCGCGATGCCGTCTCCGGTCGCGGTGTCGGGATTGGTGGTGTAAAGGTAGACCTTGCCGGCGCCGCCGGTGGCAAGCACAGTGTGGCCGGCGGCGAAGGTTTCGACTTCGCCGGTCTCCTTGTTGAGGGCATAGGCGCCGTGAATCTGCCGCTCCTCTCCGCCCGCCCGCTTGCCCGGGATGAGGTCGATGGCGACATGCTGCTCGAAGGTGTCGATATTGGGGTGGGCGCGGACACGGTCGAGCAGGCTGCTTTGCACCGCATGTCCGGTGGCGTCGGCGGCATGCACCACGCGGCGCCTGGAATGGCCGCCTTCGCGGGCCAGATGCAGCCCCCCAGGCGTCTGCAGATCGGGGGTGAAGGCGACGCCATTCTGGGTCAGCCAGGCGATCATCTCGCGTGCCTGGCTGGCGACCAGACGGGTGACCGCCTCGTCGCACAGTCCGCCTCCCGCAACCAGGGTGTCGTGGACGTGGGCCTCGATCGAGTCGCCGCTGTCGACAGCGGCGGCGATTCCGCCCTGCGCCCAGTCGCTGGCACCGTCGGTCATCTGACGCTTGGTGACGATCGCGATACGGCGCTGGTCGGCCAGCTTGAGCGCGGTGGTGAGCGCGGCGAGGCCGCTGCCAAGAATGAGGACATCGTATTGGTGCATGGTGTCCGCAGATGATAGCAGGCCGGGCCCTGCCGGAATAACCTTATTTGGAGTGAACTTTTTGATTCCGGGCTGCTCCCATACGCTAGAAGATGCGGTCACGTATACTTCAAAAATAATCAAGAAGCAGCAGGGAGATATGTCGGACCGCGAACTGGATCAGGTGTTGGTCGAACGCGCCCAGCAGGGCGACAAGCGTGCCTTTGAGTTGTTGGTGATCAAATATCAACGCAAGCTCGGGCGCTTGCTGTCGCGCATGGTGCGCGATGCGGCGGAGGTGGAAGATATCACGCAGGAAGCGTTTATCAAGGCTTACCGGGCGTTGCCGGGATTTCGCGGTGAAAGCGCGTTTTATACCTGGCTTTATCGTATCGCCATCAACACCGCCAAGAATTATCTGGTGGCGCGCAAGCGCCAGCCCGTTTCGAGTGATGTGCTGGCGGAGGACGCGGAAAACTATGAGGACGGTGATTTGTTGCGCGATATCGCGACGCCGGATGCGGAACTCCAGACCAAACAGATCGCCAAAGCGGTCAATGAGGCAGTCGATACCCTGCCCGAGGAATTGAGGACGGCCATCACGCTGCGCGAAATCGAAGGCATGAGCTACGAGGATATCGCGCAGATGATGGAATGTCCGATCGGTACCGTGCGCTCGCGGATTTTCCGCGCGCGTGAGGCCATTGCGGAAAAAATACGCCCGATGCTGGGCACCAGTCAGGATAAAAGGTGGTAATCATGTCAGCACTTCGCAAATCAGAAGACCTTTTCCATTCCACACACGACGAAGACAGGCAACTGCGATTGTCCGCCACGGTTGACGGCGAAACGGACCGTGCCGAAATCGAGGCCTGCATCGCCGCCATGAAAATCGATGGCGCGTTGCGACAAAGCTGGTCCGAATACCATCTGATCGGTGATCTGATGCGTGGCGGGGCCTTGGCATCGGATGACTTCATGACGCGATTCTCGGCGCAACTGGCGACCGAGCCGACCGTGCTTGCACCGCGCCGCAGCGTCTGGCCGCAACGGGTGGCCGTCGCCTCGCTCGCCTCGCTCGCCGTGTGGGGCGTGATTTCGGTCACCGGGTTGATGTCGGATACGCCGGCCATTCAGCCGATGGCCGCGACGCAGGGCTTCATGCAAGCCGCGCTGGATACCGAACAGCCGCCGGCCGAATCCCGTCTTGCCCCGTATCTGATGGCCCATCAGGAATTTGCCCCGGCGGCCGTCGCCTCGCCCTACCAGCGCGTGGTCGAGGTGGTGGAGGAGCCGCGTTAATGGTGGGGGGCGCTGTTTGCAGGCGGGGTTGGCTGGTTACGTGGTTTGTTGGGATGCTGGCATTGTCCGGCGCGGTGCGTGCCGACCCCGCAGCCGACTGGCTCGACCTTGCCGCCTCTGCCGCCAAGCAGCTCAACTACAGTGGTGTCTATGTGTACCAGCACGGCGAGCACATCGAGATACAGCGGATTTTCCATCGCGCCGATGCCAGCGGCGAGCAGGAAAAGGTCGAAGCCATCGATGGGTCGCCGCGCCAGTTTCTGCGCGTTAACAATGACGTGTACTGTCACCTGCCGGATGGCAAGAACGTGCGCCTGGAACGCAATGCGTCGCGCCGTTTTTTCCCGGCCTTGTTGCCGTTTCCCCCCGCTGGACTGCTCGAATATTACGATGCGAAGCTCGGCGGCTCCGAGCGCGTGGCAGGACAAAACTGCCAGATTCTGATCCTGGAGCCGCGCGACGGCTATCGTTACGCCTATAACCTGTGGCTGGACAAGCAGACCGGATTGCCCCTCAAGTCCCGCATCATCAACAACAATGGCGGCGTGGTGTCGATGTTCGTGTTTTCAGAGATCCAGATTGGCAAGGCGCCCGATGCGCGCCTGTTTCAAAATGATTTGAAGGGAAAGCGCATCATGAAGGCCAGCTACGACAAGCCGGCTGACGGCGGCTGGAGCGTGTCGCCCCCGCCGGGATTTGAACGCGTGCAGGAAGTGCTGCGATCGCTGCCGGGCAAGAAAATGCCCGTCACCCATCTGGTGTTTTCGGACGGCCTGAGCGTGCTGTCGATGTTCATCGAACCGGCCGACCCGGCGGAACACGGTTTGCACGGCTTGTCAGCGGAGGGCTCGATCGGAATTTACGCGCGCGAGGTCGACGGCTATAGCGTGACCACGCTGGGCGAGGTGCCGAACATGGCCTTGATCGAAACCGGCAACTCGGCGAAGAAACGGTAAGCGCACCATGCTGGAACAAACTGCCGAAGTCATTAAAACTGCGCCCAACGGGGTTCTGGTGCAGGCGGTCGAGCCGTCGGGTTGCGGCACCTGTGCCGGCCAGGGCTGCTCGTCGCGTCGCATAGCCGAACTCTTCCAGCGCAAGCCCCGCCATTTTCTGGTTGACTGCGATTTGTCGCTGTCGCCGGGTGATCGCGTCGTGATCGGCGTGGCAAATGGGAGCGTGCTCAAAAGCGCAATGCGCGCCTACGCCCTGCCGTTGGCGCTGATGCTGGCAGGCGCGCTGCTGGGGCAATCGATCCGCCCCGGGGACGGGTCGGCGCTGCTCGGCATGCTGCTGGGCGGAATGGTGGGTGCGCTGCTGGCGCGCGGCGGACGTGCGCCGCGCCCGGTCGTGCTCAGACGTGAAGACAAACTGTTTCAGTTGATGAAAGGATAGCCATGATGAGAGCGGCTCTGGCATCGATAGCGATGGTATTTGCCTTGTCTGCACCCGTGCAGGCAAAGGATGTGATGGACGTGGCCGACCTGGTTGAAAAACAGGGGCCGGCCGTGGTCAATATCAGCACGACCAAGCTGGTGAAGCGCGGTGCCGAAGGATTCCCTTTCGGGATTCCGGACAATGAGGACATGCAGGAATTTTTCCGCCGTTTCTTCCCCGGAATGCCGGGCGGGCAGGGTGGCCCGATGCAGGAAATGCCTGCCCGCGGCACGGGTTCCGGGTTTGTCGTCAGCAGCGACGGCTATATTTTGACCAATGCACATGTGGTCAGGGGCGCGGACGAGGTGGTGGTCAAGCTGATCGACAAGCGCAAGTTCACCGCCAAAGTGGTGGGTACCGACACGCGCACCGACGTGGCGGTCCTCAAAATCACCGCCAGCAACCTGCCTGCGGTCAAGCTGGGCGATCCAACCAGGCTGCGCGTCGGCGAGGCGGTGGCGGCGATTGGTTCGCCGTTCGGGTTCGAGAACTCGGTCACCGCAGGCATCGTGTCCGCCAAGGGGCGCTCGTTGCCGTCGGAAAGCTATGTGCCTTACATCCAGACCGACGTGCCGATCAATCCCGGCAACTCGGGGGGACCTCTGTTCAACATGCGGGGCGAGGTGGTCGGCATCAATTCGCAGATCTACAGCCGCAGCGGCGGTTATCAGGGCGTCTCGTTCGCGATTCCGATCGATGTGGCGATGGAGGTGGCCGCCCAGCTTAAGAGCGACGGCAAGGTGTCGCGCGGCTGGCTCGGGGTGGTGATTCAGGAAGTGACCGCCGACCTCGCCGAATCGTTCGGGCTGGATCGCCCACGCGGTGCGCTGGTGTCGCAGGTGCAGGAAGACAGCCCCGCGCAAAAGGCGGGATTTCGGGCATCCGACGTGATCCTGTCATTCGATGGCAAGGCGGTGGAAAACTCGGGCGACCTGCCGCGCATGGTCGGCATGGCCAAGCCCGGCACCAGGATTCCGGCGGACGTCTGGCGCAAGGGCAAGATCCAGAACCTGAACGTGGTGCTGGGCGAGTTGCCGACGGAAGAAAGCGGATCCGGCAAGGATGGCAAGACCTATTCGCGCGGGGGGCTGGCCCTGACGGAGCTGAGCGCTGAGCAGCGGCGCGCGCTCGGCATCGACCATGGTTTGCTGGTCGAGGATGCCACGGGAGATGCGGCGCGCGCGGGCATTCGCACCGGCGATGTCATTCTGGCCGTGAACAACAGCAAGGTTTCCAGCGTGGCGGCCTTCCGCAAGGCCATCGCCGGCGTGGCGGTGGGCAAGAGCGTGGCGATTCTGTTGCGGCGCGGCGAAGGCTCGTTGTATGTTCCGCTGAAGATTTCGGGTGAGTAAGCCTCTCACGCTCTTTACGCGCACAGACTGCCCGCTGTGCGAGGAGATGGCGGCGGAGGTTCGGGCGCGGCTTGCGGGAACCGGACACGGCCTGGCCGCCGTCGATGTGGATGCCGACCCGGCGCTCAAGGCGAAATATGGCTGGGAGGTGCCCCTGCTGTTCGATGGCGACACCGAGATCTGCCGCCACGAGCTCAATCTGCCTACATTTCAGGCCTGGCTGCGCGCCAACCCCTAAACTCCGTTAAAATTCCGCACGTTATTTAATCCCTGCCGGGCACGGAAGCGTGCCCGTTTTGCTGTGTCCCAGAACCTGATCCGCAATTTTTCCATCATCGCCCACATCGACCACGGCAAATCCACCCTGGCTGACCGGCTGATCCAGCAATGCGGCGGGCTGTCGGATCGCGAGATGGAGGCGCAGGTTCTGGATTCCATGGATCTTGAACGCGAACGCGGCATCACCATCAAGGCGCAGACGGCGGCACTCACCTACAAGGCGCAGGACGGAAAAATCTATCGCCTGAACCTGATCGATACGCCTGGCCACGTCGACTTTTCCTACGAGGTGTCGCGCTCGCTGTCGGCCTGCGAAGGCGCGCTGCTGGTGGTTGACGCTTCGCAGGGGGTGGAAGCGCAGACGGTCGCCAACTGCTACACCGCGATCGATCTCGGGGTCGAGGTGATTCCGGTGCTGAACAAGATCGACCTGCCGGCGGCCGACCCGGACCGGGTCGCGGACGAGATCGAGGACATTGTCGGCATCGATGCGACCGATGCCGTGCGCGCCTCGGCCAAGAGCGGTATCGGCATTCCCGAAATCCTCGAGGTGGTGGTGAAACAGGTGCCGCCGCCGCGTGGCGACGAGTCCGCACCGCTCAAGGCGCTGATTATCGATTCGTGGTTCGACAACTACGTCGGCGTGGTGATGCTGGTGCGCGTGGTCGACGGCGTGCTGAAACCCAAGGACAAGATTCGCTTCATGGCCTCCGGCGCGCTGCACATGGCCGAGCACGTCGGGGTGTTCACGCCCAAGTCGGTTGACCGGCCGCAACTTGCGGCCGGCGAGGTCGGCTTTGTGATCGCCGGCATCAAGGAGCTGAAGTCGGCGCAGGTGGGAGACACCATCACCCTGGTCGAGCGGCCCGCAAGCGAAGCCCTACCCGGGTTCAAGAAGGTGCAGTCGCAGGTTTTTGCCGGACTGTATCCGATCGAGTCGCACGACTTCGAGGCGCTGCGTGACGCCCTGACCAAGCTGCAGCTGAACGATGCGGCGCTGCAGTTCGAGCCGGAAGTCTCGCAGGCACTGGGATTCGGTTTCCGCTGTGGCTTCCTCGGCCTGCTGCACATGGACATCGTGCAGGAGCGGCTGGAGCGCGAATACAACATGGATCTCATCACCCCCGCGCCGACGGTGGTGTATGAAGTGCTGATGAAGGACGGCTCGATGGTCAACGTCGAAAACCCGTCCAAGCTGCCCGAACTGTCGAAGATCGAGGAG
>JBFHXL010000019.1:0-13191 GCA_041599035.1 Thiobacillus sp.
ATCCTGGGCGTGGGCAACGGTAGCCCCCCCCATCCCGGCCTGCGCGGCCGATACGGCCACCATCTGATCACCGTTGGTGGCGTATGCGCTGTGAGCCATCACCAGCAGGGCGGTCGATACGGCAGCCGATAAAAGTTGCTTTTTCATTGTTCAAATCTCCACTAGTTTAGATTGGGACTTACTTGGACATGGGGGTCATCAGGTTGGCCGACACCCCGGGCACACCGCGGAATTTTGCATGGCAGGCCACGCAGCCGGTCATGATGTCGCTCATGTAGGACGCTGCTTTGGCCATATCGCCGGCATCCGCCGCTTCCGCCAGTTTGAGCGCGCTGCCCTCGACGGCCAGGTTCATCGCCGGCAATACGCCGAGGTCATTGTCGTTGACCTTGTCGAGCGGGAAGTAAGGCAGCAACCCGCCCTTGGGGATGCGGTGGCTGGCCAGACGGCGCGCCGACTCGGCTGCCTGTTCGGCGTTGTCGGTCGCCACGGCCGAAGCAATGCTCTGATACTCGGACAGGATTTCATGCATGATCTGGCGCATGGTCGTCTCTTTGGCGCGGCGCGGATGGCCTGCATGCAGTTTCACGATAGTGCCCTTGAGCCCGGGTGACAGCGCCATCACCTTCTGACGCATTTCCGGCGTGAAGGCCTTCATCATGTTCTGCATTTCGGGCGGCATGGTTGCGCCGGCAGGCGGCGCATCAGCCACGGCATGGGCTGCAAACAAAAGGCCGCCGGCCAGCATCAGGGGGGTAAACAGGGCTTTTTTCATGAGATCTCCAGGGTTGTAAGGGGAACGGCAAAACACATGATCGTTTGATCACATGATCGTATGAGCACGTGATCTGGTGATTATATTTTGAAATCCATTTTTAACGCAAGGGGAGGTAAAAATTGCCGAATGAAGCCCGAATAACGGGGCCGATTTGGATTCGGCCGCCTGTTCCGTGCCGGGTGCGGATACAATAAGCGGTTCTGCCCGCTTCCAGGGGCAGGACAACGCGCGGCACGTGCCCGCGATGCGGTCTTGCGGCTGCATGCCGTTGCCCCGAAGCGCTTCGGGGCACGGCGCTGGATAGACCGGCGCGGAGCCGGCACATGACAATCGAATTAAAGGATCAGAATGAAACGCGTGGATGACTTCCGCCTGCGCTTTGGCAAACAGGAACTGGTACCGATCGTCATCGGTGGCATGGGAGTAGACATTTCAACCGCCGAACTGGCACTCGAAGTGGCGCGCCTCGGCGGCATCGGTCATATTTCAGACGCCCTGGTTCAGGCTGTGTCCGACACCCGCTTCGACACCAAATTCGTCAGCCAGAAGCTGAAGCAGTACAAGGCCAACGTCGCCAGCAGCGATAAATCCGGCGTGCATTTCAACCTGGGCGTGCTGGAAGAAGCCACCCGCAACCATGTCGGCAAGACCATGGAAGCCAAGCAAGGCTCCGGCATGATCTTCGTCAACTGCATGGAAAAGCTCACCATGAACTCGCCGCGCGAAACCCTGCGCGTGCGCCTGTCCGCCGCCCTCGACGCCGGCGTCGACGGCATCACCCTTTCCGCCGGACTGCATCTCGGCTCGTTCGCGCTGATCGAAGACCATCCGCGTTTTCGGGATGCCAAGCTCGGCATCATCGTCTCGTCGGCGCGCGCATTGGCGTTGTTTCTGCGCAAGAACGCCCGGCTCAACCGCCTGCCCGACTTTGTCGTGGTGGAAGGACCGCTCGCCGGTGGTCACCTCGGCTTCGGCATGGACTGGGCGCAATACGACCTCGCCACCATCATGGCCGAGGTGCTGGCCTTCCTTAAAACCGAGCATCTCGAGATTCCGGTGATTGCCGCCGGCGGCATTTTCACCGGCAGCGACGCCACCGGCTTCCTGGAGCAGGGAGCTGCCGCCGTGCAGGTGGCGACGCGCTTCACCGTCACCCGCGAATGCGGCCTGCCGGACAAGGTCAAACAGGAATATTTCAAGGCCAGCGAAGACGACATCGAAGTCAACACCATCTCGCCAACGGGCTATCCGATGCGCATGATCAAGCACAGCCCCGGCATCGGCGATGGCATCCGCCCCAACTGCGAAGCCTACGGCTACCTGCTCGACGCCAAGGGCAACTGTGCCTATATCGACTCCTACAATCGTGAAGTCGCGCTGCACCCGGATGTGAAGAAGCTTTCAGTCAAGGACAAGACCTGCCTGTGTACGCATATGCGCAACTTCGATATCTGGACCTGCGGCCAGACCACCAGCCGCCTCAAGGACACCACCCGCAAACTGGCGGACGGCAGCTATCAGATCCTCAGCGCGGAGCAGGTGTTTCACGACTACCAGTTCAGCACCGACCAGAAGATCGCGCTGCCGGACTAAACTGCCGGCCCCTTCCGGAATCAGGCAAGGCCGGGGGCTGCCAGCTTCTGTCTGTTGGCATTCAGAAGCGCGCTGACTTCCTGCGCCGGCAGCGGGCGGCTGAACAGATAGCCCTGCATCTCGTCGCAGCCTTTGGCCTGCAGGAAGAAGCGCTGCTCTTCGGTTTCCACCCCCTCGGCGATGACTTTCAGATTGAGGCCGTGCGCCAGATCGATCACGGCGTTGGCAATGGCGGCATCTTCCGGCGTGGTGGTGACGTTGAACACGAAAGACTGGTCGATCTTGATCCGGTGAATGGGAAAACGCTTGAGGTAATTGAGCGAGGAATAGCCGGTGCCGAAATCGTCCAGCGCAAAATGGACCCCGTGCTGTCGCAGTTCGTCCAGTACCGCGATGGCGCCTTCCGGGTCGCGCATCAGCATGCTCTCGGTGATTTCCATTTCGAGGCAGTGCGTCTCCAGCCCGCTCTCCGCCAGTACGCCGAGTATGGTCTGCACCAGGCCGGGCGCGCGGAACTGGCGCGCGGACAGGTTGACCGACATGACGATCTGCGGCAACCCGGCATCGTGCCATGCCCGCGCCTGACGGCAGGCCTCCCGCAACACCCATTCACCCAGCGGCACGATCAGGCCGGTTTCCTCCGCCAGCGGAATGAATTCACCGGGAGAGACGAGGCCCCGCTCCGGCTGCTGCCAGCGCACCAGTGCCTCGACCCCGACAATCGCGCCGCTGGCAAAATTGACCTGGGGCTGGTAATGAAGCAGGAACTCACCATTTTCCAGCGCCTGGCGCAAATCCCTTTCCAGATCGAGGCGCGCCATCAGGCGCTGGTTCATTCCCGCCGCATAAAACTGGACGGTGTTGCGTCCCGCTTCCTTGGCGCGGTAGAGCGCGGTATCGGCGTTGCGTAACAGCGTCGCCGGATCTTCGCCATCGCGCGGATAGACCGCCACGCCGAGGCTGACGGTGACGATGATGTCGCGCCCGTCAATATGGAAGGGCGCCACCATCTCCGCCATCAGCTTGCGCGTGATGTCCGACAGGTATTGTTCCTGCGCCATGTCGTCCAGCACGATGACGAATTCGTCGCCGCCATAGCGCGCCACCGTGTCGCCCTCGCGCACGGCGGCAACGAGACGTGCACTGACCGCCCGGATGATCTGGTCACCGACTTCGTGGCCGAGGCTGTCGTTGATCACCTTGAAATTATCGAGATCGAGGAACACCACGCCGGCCAGGCTGTCATTGCGCCGTATCTGGCTGATCAGATGCGTGATCCGGTCGGCGAGCAGGTTGCGGTTGGGCAGGCCGGTGAGCGCGTCGTGCTGCGCCTGGTATTCGAGCTGGGATTCGTACTGCTTGCGCTCATCGATGTCGTAGCAGGCGCCGAGATAACCGGCAAATTCGCCGTCCAGGTCGGTAAAGGGCGCACCGTGATCGAACAGCCAGTGATAGCTGCCGTCCCGGTAGCGCAAGCGGTATTCCAGCGACACCGGTTCGCGTCGCTTGAAGGCGGACAGAAAGATGCTGAAATAATGTTCGCGGTCATCCGGATGGAGGCCGTCGGCCCAGCCGTCGCCCAGTTCCTGCGCCTCGGTGCGGCCAGTGAACTCGAGCCAGGCGCGGTTGACGTAATCGCACTTGCCGTCCTTGTCGATGCGCCAGACCGGGTTGGGAAAGTCCTGCATCAGCTTGAGATGAAAATCGAGCGAGGATTGCAGGCGCTGCTCCAGCATCTTGGAATGCGTGGTGTCGCGCAGGATGGTCGAGTAGTACGCCACCTCACCATGTTCGCCCTTGTGGGCGATGGTCACCTGCGACACTGGAATATCATCCCTGCCGGGCGGACGCAGCGTGCCCTCCCCGGTCCACACCCCTCCGCGTGCCGCAGCGGGAAACGCAGTGTGCAGAATGCGGTCTGCCATCTCGGGCGGGTAGTGCTCGGCGATGGTATGGCCACTCAGGCTTTCATTCTCGGCAAGCCCCATGAGCTTGCGCCCGGCACGATTCAGGTACAGACAGTGCCCCTGTGGCGACGCGGTGCCGACGATGTCGGGGGTGGCCTCGAGAATGGCCGCCAGGACGGCATTTTCCCGCGCACGCTGATCAAGTTCCCGGACCATTCCAGAGACCTGCTGCACCGTGGTATTGAATGTCGATACCAGTTCGCCGATCTCGTCATGCGACTGGAAGTCCATGCACACGTCATGCTCGCCGGCGGCGAAGCGCCGGTTGAAATCGGTCAGGCTGATGATGGGCCGGGTGATCCGCGAGCGCACATAGAAGAAGATGCCGAGCATGAGCAGGATTTCCAGTGCCTGCACCAGGTAAATAATCAAATCCACCCGCCGGCTGGCCGTATGGGCGGCTTCCTGCAGCGCGCTCACGAGGCCATCGGTCTGCTCCAGCAGCCGCCGCGCATCGGCAGCCACCTCGCGCTGAGCGGCCTGGCGAACAGCCATGTCCGGATTCCTCAGAATCCGTTCCAGTGCCACATGCTGGTGCTGCCAGGTTTGATCGATCTGCGACAGGAACGAGTCCAGCTTGTCGCCGTCATGGCGCATCAAGGGATGCAGTTGCCTGATCTTGGCCACCAGAATGGCATAGCGGATCATGAATTCGCTTTCCACCTCCAGTTCTGCCTGTCTGGCCGCCTCGCTCGGCTCCAGCACGAAGCTGGCCGAATGAAAAGCGATCTGCTGGGATAGATAGCGCAGCCGCCCGCTCTGGTTGATGATGTCGGCGGAACTCTCGATGCTGTTGTGCATCGCATTGGAAAAAAACAGATTGCCGCTGGCGATGACTGCCAGCAGCAGGAACACAGCGCCCAGCTTGACGCTTATCGTCAAACGACGAGGGAACGCCGCAAGAGAACGAAGCGGGGAAGGCATGTTTTTAGGGCGCCATCATTCTTGAAATTATTCCCATGGTTCTTAGGATTATTGTGACACGCTGACGTTAGACAGACTCTAGAGTATCCCGGGACAGGTGTAAACAGGTCCCCAAGCCCCCCGCCGACACGCCGCCGATGCCTCAATCCCCGTGCGCGGCAAACAGGCCGGCCGCGAAACGCCGGGCAGTATCGGTCAGCGCGTGGATGGGCCGGGTGATTCGTGAGCGCACGTAGAAAACGGCCCCGAGCATGAACAGGGCTTCCAGTGCCTGCACCAGATACACGATGAAATCCATCCGCCGGTTGGCCGTATGGGTGGCGTGCTGCAGCGAGCTTACCAAACCGTCGGTCCGTTCCAGCAGCAGCCGCGCCTGGATGACCACATCGCGCTGCGCCGCCCGGCGTGCCGCACTCTCCGGCTGCGCCCGCACCCGCGCCAGCGCCGCGCGCTGGCGCTGCCAGATTTGATCGACCTGCTGCAGATGCTGATCCAGCGTGTCGCCGGCGCTGCGCAGCAGAGGATGAAGATGCGCTATTTCGTTTGCCACGTTGGCATGGCGCATCTCGAATTCGGCTTCTGTCTGCAGTCCCGCCTGTCTGGTCGCCTCATTCGGCTCCAGCACAAAGCGAGCCGATTCGAAAGCAACCTTCTGGGAAAGATAGCGCAGTTGCCCGCTCTGGTTGATGAGGCCGACGGTGTTCGCGATGCTGTCGTGCAGCACATTGGACAAGACCAGATTGCCGCTGGCGATGGCTGCCAGCAGCAGAAACACGCCGCCCAGCTTGACGCTGATCGACAAGCGGCGCGGCCGTGCAGGCGACAGGGGCGAGGTGGACATGGCTCGATAACTGTAGAGCATCCCGAGCCGGGTGTAAATCGGGCCGGTTAATCGAGCCGGGCTGATTAAGCCAAATGAATCAAGCAGCTTCGCTGTATGCGCTTGCCCGCAGCGGGCGGGATAACCGCTACGCCGCCATCATGCGATGCGCCGCCCGCGCGAGCGGTGACGGCAGGCGCTGCAGGATCACTTCGGGGTCGAGGGCGTCGAGCAGATTCTTGACGGTGAGCCCCAGTTCGGTGTCGCCTTCGCTTACCAGGCGGCGGCTGAAGAACAGGGTGTCGGGGTCTTCGCGGCGGCTGAGCAGCAGCAGAAAGTCGCGGGCGGTGGCGCTGATGGTGAGATCCGGCACGCCGCTGTCCGGCGCGAATCCGCGCTGACTGACGGTGAAGCGCAGATTGAGCCCGAGGTCCTTGACGCGGATGGCGTAACAACGACCGACCAGCGGCTGCCAGTCGAGGGTTTTCAGCGCCGGCCACAGCAGGTGGTTGGCTGCCACCGAGAACGCCAGGCTGGGCGGCGTGAGCGGCAGCCGGGTCACCAGATTGGCCAACGACGGGGGGAAAGCAAATTTCAACATGATGGCGTCATTCCTTAAAATCGGACCGGTTCGTTAACGTTCGGCGTCAGCCCAGTTGTTGGGGGTTTCGTATAAGCGTACCCGTTGCAGCCGCAGATGGTTGCCGTAGGTATCCAGATAGGCGGCGTCGAGAATGCGAAACGCTTCGGCAGCGAGATTTTCCGCGGTGGGCACCACCGGCAGCACCACCGTCTTGTGCCCAGGCAGCGATGCCAGAAATTCGACCACGGCCTGATCGCCCTGGTACACCAGAAACGCATGATCCCACTGGTTGACCAGCACCGCATTGGCAATGTTCTTGACGTCGGAAAAATCCATCACCATGCCCTGCCTGGCCGCCCCCTCGGTGCGGATGACTTCGCCCGACAGGGTGATTTCGATCGCGTAGCGATGGCCGTGCAGATGCCGGCACTGGCTGGCGTGCTGGGGGATGCGATGGCCGGCATCGAATTCCAGTCGGCGCGTGATCAGCATGGCGGGCGTCTCGACATCTCAGGCATGTTGCGCCATGTCCAGATCGGGGCTGACGGGATCGAGCCCGGCGCGGCCATGCCAATAGCCGTCGACCGCCGGACCGGGCATGATGCGCGCCAGCATGTCGGCGGCACCGGCTTCACCCGCCAGCGCCGCCCGGAAGGCTTCGACCACGCGCCCCATGTGGCGCGACTGCGGCGACAGGCGCAGGCAGTCGACGTTGAGTTCACGCAGCGTGGGCAATTCGTCGATCAGGTTGTAGACCCCGGCGGACTGGGTCTGGATGCCGTTGATGGTGAGGAAAGGCTCGCCTTCGCGGGTGCCCAGCGCCATCCCGTCGGGATGGTCGAGGCAGCGGAACTGGCAATCGTCCTTGGGCAGGTTGTAGTGGCGCGCGGTGAAGCAGCGCGCGGAATACGCCAGCGGCAGGCGGCCGTAGGCGAAGACTTCGGTCTCGATGCCGGCCGGCGCATGCTCGAGCAGCGCCGCCAGGGTGGTGCGCGACACCTCCACCGGCGGCAACCAGCGTTTCGCGCCGAGGCCGGCGAGCACGTCGAGCGTCTCCGGGTTATAGATGTTGAGCGTATGCCCGGCGACAAAGGGCACGCCCGCCTCGGACAGCAGCCGCACCGCGCCCCATTCGTTGGCTTCGATCTGGAAGCGGCCATCGGCAATCATCCGGCGCAGCGCCTTGAGGTCGGATTCCGATTCGATCAGGGTCTGGCTCGACAGCACCACCTCCTTGCCCGCAGCGGCCAGCTGTTCGGCCAGCGCCAGCCAGTCGGACAGGCGCAGCAGATGGCGACGCGAGCACACGCTCTCGCCCAGATACACGCGCGCCACCGGCCAGTTCGCCGCCTCGGCGTAAAAGGCGAGCGTGTCCTCGCGCGACCAGTAATACAGCAGGGGACCCAGACTCAGGTTCATGCGTGCTCCATAAACGGGTAAACAGTTTCAGGCATCTCATCCGCGAAGGACGCGAAGATGCGCAAAGAAAGGCCGAAATTTTCCCTGGATTGACTTCGCGTTTCTTCGCGTCCTTCGCGGATAAAAAACGTCCAGTTAATCATTTCCAGGGGCGGTGGTAGGCGCCCAGCGTATGGCTCTGCCCTTCCGACAGCTTATTGAGCTCGGCCTGCCAGGCGGGCATGGGCTTGAAGCTGTCGGCATTTTTTTTCACCGCATCGATGGCGGCACGCCACACTTTCGTCACCTGCGCGACGTAAGCCGGGCTGCGCTGGCGGCCTTCGATCTTGATCGCGGCAATGCCCATTTTCAGCATCTCGGGCAGGAGGTCGAGGGTGTTCAGACTGGTCGGCTCCTCGAGCGCGTAATAGGTTTCGCCGCTGACTTCGAAACGTCCCTTGCACAGCGTCGGGTAGCCGGCCTTTTCGTCCTTGCCGTAGCGATCGAGCAGCACGCCGTTAAGACGCGACTCCAGGCCGGTCGGCGTATCTTTCCACTGCACCGCTTTTGGCGGCGAGCACACGCCGGCCGAGTTGGGCGACTCGCCGGTGCAATACGACGACAGCAGACAGCGCCCTTCCACCATCACGCAGAGACCGCCAAAGCCGAACAGTTCGATCTCGACGTCGGTGTGCTTCACCACGTTTTCCACCTGCGGCAGCGACAGCACGCGTGGCAAAACGGCACGCTGGACACCGAAATGCTCGCGGTAGAAATTCACTGCCTCGTAGCTGGTGGCCGAGCCCTGCACCGACAAATGCAGCCTGAGCTGCGGATAATGCTTGACCGCGTAGCGCATCAACCCGGCGTCGGCCAGGATCACCGCATCCATGCCGAGCTTGGCGGCGTGGTCGATGGCGCCGGTCCAGCGGCTCCAGGTGTCGGTTTGCGGATAGGTGTTGAGCGCGAGCAGCACGCGGCGGCCGCGATCATGCGCGTAGCGCAGCCCTTCGGCGGCCTGCGCCTCGTCGAAGTTGAGGCCGGGAAACGCGCGCGCGTTGGTGTTGTCGCGAAACCCCATGTAAACCGCGTCGGCGCCATTGTCGATGGCGGCTTTCAATGACATCAGACTGCCCGCCGGACAGACCAGATCAAGCGGCATGTAATTCTCCCTTCCATGCTTGGCCCGCGCGTGAACCCTGGCGGCTGCCGCGCCGCTCGAGTTCGTCTGCGATGCCGTTCAATACATCCCATTTTTTCGCACACCAGGCGGGCGCCAGCAGAATGTCGGCCGGCGCGGTGCCGGTGACGCGATGAAACACCACGTCCCACGGCGTGCGCTCGATCAGGTCGGCCGCGATGCGCGCATAGTCGGCTTCGGCAAGCGGCTCATACTCGCCGCGCTTCCATTCGATCGCCAGCTTGGTGTGCTTCACCACATGCAGCGGATGCAGCTTGAGACCATCGACGCCCACCTTGAGCACACGGTCGAGGCTGGTGTGGCTGTGGGACTCGTCCTCGCCCGGCAGGCCGACGATCAGATGGCAACACACCGGGATGCCGCGCGCACGCGCCGCGCGCGTCGCCGTTTCGTATTCGGCAAAGCCGTGACCGCGGTTCACCCGCGCCAGCGTGTCGTCGAACGACGACTGCAGCCCCAGCTCCAGCAGCACTTCATGGCCGCGCTCGCGGTATTCGGCCAGCAGATCCAGCACCGGAAGCGGCACGCAGTCGGGGCGCGTGCCGATCGACAGGCCGATCACGTCAGGTGCCGCCAGCGCATCGTCATACAGGGCGCGCAGCTCGTCGACGTGCGCGTAGGTGTTGGTATAGGCCTGGAAGTACGCGATGAAACGACGCGCACCGGTACCCTGCGCAATGCGTCCGCGTGCACGGTCGAACTGCGCGGCGAGCGACATCGGGTCGCGCGCGCCCGGTGCAAACGACTTGTTGTTGCAGAAGGTGCAGCCGCCGATGCCCTTGCTGCCATCCCGGTTGGGGCAGGTGAAGCCGGCGTCGAGCGCAATCTTGTGCACCCGCTCGCCATGCCGTTCCAGCATGGCGCGGCCAAAGGTGTGGACGCGATCGGCGAGTGCGCTCATGCCGCGGCCCCCGTCAACGCGGGCTTGATCCCGGACAACAAATAGTCGATCAGTTCCTGCACCGGGCGGATCGCGCTGCCGAACGGCAGGCTCTCGCTGCCGCGGAAGAACAGGCCCTTGCTGATCTCGCCCTTGAGCGCCGCGACCAGCTGCGAATCGATGCAGAACTGCCCGGCCTTGGCGATGCCGTCGCGCAGGCCGCAGCGCGTCAGGCAATGCAGGCCGATGGCGCAGCGCTTGGGGTCGGCCTTGGCCACCGCCTGCAGCCGGGCTTCGCGCTTCATGTAATTGGCGAGCCACGGCGTGTTCACCGCGCGTGCCGGCAAGCCGGCCGCACTCATGAAGGTGACGATATCCTCGGGTTGGGCGTCGGCCAGAACGTGCTTGAAATTGGGATGGGCATCGCCTTCTTCGGTAACGGCGAACGGGGTGCCGACCTGCACGGCGCTCGCCCCCAGCGCCAGCATGTCCAGCAGCTTTTCGTGGGTGTTGATGCCGCCGCCGACGATGACGGGAATCTGCTCACGCGCAAGACCCATGTCGTCGAACACCTCGAAGATGCCGCGCAGCACTTCGGCAAAATCGAAGCGCTGGCTGGCCAGTTCGGCCGGGTTCGGCGCGCCGAGATGGCCGCCCGCATACAGGGGATGCTCGATCACGATGGCATCCGGCAGACAGCCCTTGCGCGACCATTTCTTCAGCACCACGGCGACGCCGCGCGCATCCGACAGAATCGGAATCAGCGCCACATCGGGATAGCCTGCGGTCATCTCGGGCAGGTCAAGCGGCAACCCCGCCCCCATCACGATCGCCTGTGCACCCGACGCGCACGCCTGGCGCACCAGCGCCGGATGCTCGGTCACCGCCTTCATCACGTTGACCGCCACCAGGCCGTTGCCCGCCGCCAGTTCGAGTGCTGCCCTGATTTCGCGATCGAGCGCGACCAGATTGAGCCGGTTGAGCGCATCCCTGTCCCGGCAATGCCGGGCCTCTTCCACCAGATCGGCATGGTGGTGGCGCAGGTCGATGCTTGCAATCGTGCCGAGCGCGCCGGCACGCGCCACCGTCCCCGCCAGACGATGCGCAGAAATGCCCACGCCCATGCCGCCCTGCACGATGGGCAACACGGTATGGCCACGTATGGCAAATGATCTGGGCGATGTCATGCCGGTCCTTACAACACTCAAAAACGGCCGCCATTATAGCAAATTGAAGACCCACGTATCCTTAATATGGGGGTACCCGTTCGGCTTCGGCGACCCGACGGGGTTCACCCGCCCCGCCTAAACGCCTACAATGCCGGGTCTTACTGGCCGTCCTCATATAAGCATGTTCACCGGCATCATTCAATCCATCGGCCGCATCCACGAATACGACGCGCGCGGCGCTGACGCGCGCATGCACATCAGCGGCGGCGGCCTGGACTTTTCGGACGTCGCGCTGGGCGACAGCATCGCGGTCAACGGCGTATGCCTGACCGCCGTGGCGCTCTCGCCCGACAGCTTCACGGTCGATGTGTCCGCCGAAACCCTGCGCGTCACCGCAGGCTTCGCGCCGGGCGCCGAGGTCAATCTGGAAAAGGCGCTGCGCCTGGCCGACCGGCTCGGCGGGCATCTGGTGTCGGGACATGTCGACGGCGTCGGCACGGTGCACCGCTTTGTCCCGGTGGGCGAATCGCACCTGCTGGAAATCGACGCGCCGCGCGAACTCGCGCGCTACATCATCCGCAAAGGGTCGATCACGGTGAACGGCGTCTCGCTGACGGTCAACCAGGTGGACGGCGCGCGCTTTGCGCTGAACCTGATCCCGCACACGCTGGAACAGACCACCCTCAAGCATCTGCAGGCCGGCACCCGCGTCAACCTGGAAGTCGACATGATCGCGCGCTATGTCGAGCGCATGACGCAATTCACCCACGCCACGGACAAAGATTGAACAGGACCCAACCGATGAGCCTCGCTTCCACCACCGAAATCATTGAAGAACTCAAGGCCGGCCGCATGGTCGTGCTGGTCGACGAGGAAGACCGCGAAAACGAGGGCGACCTGGTGATGGCCGCCGAGCACGTCACCCCGGAGGCGATCAACTTCATGGCCAAGTACGGGCGCGGCCTGATCTGCCTGACGCTGACCGACGAACGCTGTCGCCAGCTGGGTTTGAAGCAGATGGTGGACAACAACCAGGCGCAGCACAGCACCGCGTTTACCGTCTCGATCGAAGCCGCCGCAGGCGTGACCACCGGCATTTCCGCCGGCGACCGGGCCGTCACCATTCTGGCTGCGGTGAAAAAAGCCGCGCTGCCGACCGACATCGTTCAGCCTGGCCACATTTTTCCGCTGCGCGCGCAGCCCGGCGGCGTGCTGATGCGTGCGGGACACACCGAAGCCGGCTGCGATCTGGCCGGGCTGGCCGGGCTGGAGCCCGCGTCGGTGATCTGCGAAATCCTCAAGGACGACGGCTCCATGGCGCGGCTGCCCGACCTGATTCCGTTCGCGCAGGAACACGGCCTGAAAATCGGCGCGATTGCCGATCTGATCCATTACCGCAACCAGACCGAAAGCCTGGTCGAACGCGTCGCCGACCGCCTGATCCAGACCGTATACGGCGCATTCCGTCTGGTGGCCTACCGCGACACCTGTGCCCGCGAAACCCATCTGGCGCTGGTCAAGGGCGAAATCCTGGCCGACAAGGAAACCCTGGTGCGCGTGCACGAACCCCTCTCGGTGATGGATTTTCTCGACGTCACCGGCGGCGGCCATTCCTGGCCGATCCTGGGCGCGATGGAACGCATCGCCGAATCGCAATGCGGCATCATCGTGTTGCTGCATCGCCCGGAAACTGCCGACGCGCTGCTGCAGCGCATCAACCCGGCACCGGTTGCCAGCCAGAAATACGATCTGCGCGACTACGGTATCGGCGCGCAGATTCTGCGCGACCTTGGCGTCGGCAAAATGAAGCTGCTGGCCAGCCCGCGCAAGATGCCCGCGATGGATGGTTTCGGGCTGGAAGTCACCGGCTATTCTGAA
>JBFHXL010000020.1:0-13043 GCA_041599035.1 Thiobacillus sp.
TTCGGATCCTCGGCATTGACACGGAACTCGATGGCAAAGCCGCGGTGCTTGATCTCGTCCTGTCTGTATTGCAGCGGCAGGCCGGAGGCGATGCGAATCTGCTCCTGCACGATATCGACACCGGTGATGGTCTCGGTGATGGGGTGCTCGACCTGCAGGCGGGTGTTCATCTCCATGAAGAAGAACTGGTTGTCGCTGTCGAGCAGGAATTCCACCGTGCCGGCGTTGACATAACCGACGGCCTTGGCGGCGCGCACGGCCAGCTTGCCGATGTATTGCCGTTGCGCCTCGGTGAGTTGGGGCGATGGCGCGATTTCGATCAATTTCTGGTTACGGCGCTGGATCGAGCAGTCGCGCTCGAACAAATGGATGATGTTGCCCTGCGTGTCGCCCAGAATCTGCACTTCGATATGCTTCGGGTGGACCACGCATTTCTCGACGAAGACCTCGGGCTTGCCGAAGGCCTTGCTGGCCTCCGATACGACGCGGTCGTAGTTTTTCAGCAAATCCGCTTCGCTGTCGCAGCGGCGGATGCCGCGGCCGCCGCCGCCGTTGGTGGCCTTGAGCATGACCGGATAGCCGATCCTGTTGGCCAGCGTGCGGGCTTCCTCGACGTTTTCCAGATTGTGATCCGATCCGGGTATTACGGGGATGCCAGCCTGGATCATCGCGTTGCGGGCCTGGATCTTGTCGCCCATACGGCGGATGACGTCGGGCGAGGGGCCGATGAAGCGGATGCCGCGGCGCGCGCAAATGGTCGCCAGATCGGGGTTTTCGGACAGAAAGCCATAGCCCGGATGCAGCGCGTCGCACCCCGATGCCGCGGCCAGATTGACCAGCGTGTGGGCGTTCAAATAGCCCAGAATCGGGTCCTTGTCGATGTGGTAGGCCTCGTCGGCTTTCTTGACGTGAAGCGCGTGGCGGTCGGCGTCGGTATAGATCGCGACCGACTTGATTCCGAGTTCGGCGCAGGCGCGGACGATGCGCACAGCGATCTCGCCCCGGTTGGCGACCAGTATTTTTTTAAGCATGGGTTCGCCCGTGGTTGGGAAAGCGTGGGTTTCTTTGACAAAAATAACGCGAAATCATATCATTGCGGGCTAATGTTTAACCGGGTGCGTCATGTTGGGTTTGTGCGCGGTGCCCCGGTACGCTGTTAATCAGGTGAGTCATGCTCCAGCCTATTGAGGTCGATCCACGGCGTTTTTGCAAGGACGCGCAGTCATGGGAAGCCCGCTCGGACGTGTCTGCGTTTCCGCGTCTTGCCCATGAATTTACGCAAGGTGCGCTGTTCTGTCGAGTCACCGGACGGGCGGACCGGCTGGGCGGGCTGTCCTTGCAGCTGACGATTCATGGCCAGGTGGAGCTGACGTGTCAGCGTTGCCTGGGCGGCATGCAGCACGAGGTCAAAATTGACCGCGTGGTGCACCTGGCGCGCACCGAAGTCGAAGTGGAGCGCCTGGATGCGCTGCCCGACAGCGATGCGATTCTGGTCGGCGAGACGTTGAATCTGGTCGATGTGGTTGAGGATGAGGTATTGCTGGGACTGCCGCTGGCGCCCATGCATGCAGCAGGAGAATGCCCCGTTTGAGGGGGCTATAGATAGATTTGGTTTTGACGGCGTCCGTTTGACTGGCGCCACGATTTTTAAGGAGCAAGAAATGGCAGTCCAGCAGAACAAAAAGTCCCCGTCCAAACGCGGCATGCATCGTTCACACGATTTCCTGACCAACCCGCCGCTGGCCGTTGAGCCGACCACGGGCGAAGCGCATCTGCGCCACCATATCAGCCCCAACGGCTTTTATCGTGGCCGCCAAGTCGTCAAGGCCAAAGGCGAATAATTTTTTTGCGCACCACAGCTTGATTGCTGCAGGCTCGATGCCTGCAGCGGGGTGCGCTTGAATTCAGCAACGATTCGGCTGCATGAGAAATATTACCGTCGCCATTGACGTCATGGGAGGGGATCACGGTCCCCACGTCACGGTCCCGGCGGCGGTCCGCTGTCTCGCGCATCATCCTGACCTGAACGTGATTCTGGTGGGGTCGCAGGATATTGTCGCAGCCGAGCTCAAGGCCCATCGTGCCGTGCCGGGACCACGTCTCATCGTCCGTCACGCCAGCCAGGTCGTGGCGATGGACGAGGCGCCCGCACTGGCCTTGCGCGGCAAAAAAGATTCCTCCATGCGCGTAGCCATCGACCTTGTCAAATCGGGCGAGGCCGATGCCTGCGTGTCGGCAGGCAACACCGGCGCCCTGATGGCTACCGCGCGTTTTGTCCTGAAAACCCTTCCCGGCATCGATCGCCCCGCCATTGCCGGCGTGATGCCGACCATCAAAGGCCACGCGCTGGTGCTGGACATGGGCGCCAACGTCGATTGCACCGCCGAGCATCTGCTGCAGTTCGGCATCATGGGCGCAATGCTGGTGTCGGCGGTGGAGCACAAGCCGAACCCGAGCGTGGGCCTGCTCAACATTGGCGAGGAAGACATCAAGGGCAACGAGATGGTGAAGCGCGCGGCCGAGCTGCTGCGCGGCAGCCACCTGAATTTCTACGGCAACGTTGAAGGCGACGACATTTTCAAGGGCACGACCGACGTGGTGGTGTGCGATGGCTTTGTCGGCAACGTCACGTTGAAAGCATCCGAAGGCCTGGCCAAGATGGTTGCCACCACGCTGCGCGCCGAATTCAAGCGCAACTGGCTGACCCGCATCGCCGGCCTCGCGGCCTTGCCGGTGTTGAAAGCCTTCAAGCACCGGCTCGACCCGCGCCGCTACAACGGGGCGACCCTCTTGGGCCTCAAGGGCGTGGTGGTGAAGAGCCATGGCTCGGCCGACTGCATTGCGTTCGAGCGTGCCATCGAAACGGCCAGCGAAGAAGTGCGCAACAACGTGCTGAAACGTATTACTGACCAGATCCAACTTCTGCAACGGGTGTCAGCTTGACCTATTCCCGCATTCTCGGCACGGGCGGCTATCTGCCTGCGCGTATTCTCACCAACGCCGACCTCGAAAAGCTGGTCGAGACGAACGATCAGTGGATCGTCGACCGCACCGGCATCCGCGAACGGCATATTGCCGCCGAGGGTGAATTTACCAGCGACCTCGCCACCCAGGCGGCGCGTGCCGCACTGGACGTGGCCGGGCTGGCGCCTGACGATATCGACCTGCTGCTGGTTGCCACGACGACGCCCGACCTGGTGTTTCCCAGCACGGCCTGTATCGTGCAGTCCAAACTCGGCATGAGCAACGGCAAACCGGCATTCGACCTGCAGGCGGTATGCAGCGGCTTCGTCTATGCCCTGAGCGTGGCCGACCAGTTCATCAAGACCGGAGCGATCCGGCATGCGCTGGTCATCGGCGCCGAAACCCTCTCGCGCATCACCGACTGGAACGACCGCGGCAACTGCATCCTGTGGGGCGACGGTGCGGGCGCAGTGGTGCTGGGGGCATCAAGCGAGCCTGGCATCATCGCCACCCACATCCATGCCGATGGTCGCCACAAGGAACTGCTGCGAACCAGTACCGGACCGTCGACCGGCTTGCACGAACCCGCGCTGATGCGGATGGAAGGCAACGCCGTGTTCAAGATGGCTGTCAATACGCTCGACCGCATTGTCGACGAAACGCTGGAAGCCAATGGCCTGCAGAAATCCGACATCGACTGGCTGGTGCCGCACCAGGCCAATATCCGCATTATTTCAGCCACCGCGAAAAAACTCGGCATGAGCATGGACCATGTGGTGACGACCGTGGCCGGTCACGGCAACACCTCGGCCGCCTCGGTGCCGCTGGCGTTCGACGTGGCGGTGCGCGACGGCCGCATCCAGCGCGGCCAGACGGTGCTGATGGAAGCCTTCGGTGGCGGTTTCACCTGGGGCTCTGCGCTTCTCAAATATTAATTTCCCGAACCGGCAAAAAAGGAACACGTACGTGGCTGTCGACAATCAAAAATTGGCTTTTGTTTTTAGCTTCGGCATAACGCCCACTGCGCGGGCATTAGCCTTTACTGAACACTCATGGGAACAATGATGAAGCTTGCATTCGTGTTTCCTGGCCAGGGATCGCAATCGGTCGGCATGATGCAGGGCTGGGGCGAGCGCTCCGAAGTGCGCTTCACTTTTTCGGAAGCCTCGGATGCACTGGGTCAGGACCTGTGGGGTCTGGTGACCGAAGGTCCGGCTGAACTTCTCAATCAAACCATCAATACGCAGCCTGTCATGCTGGCGGCCGATATCGCCGTCTGGCGTGTGTGGCGGGCGGTCGGAGGCATTCAGCCCGCGCTGCTGGCGGGCCACAGTTTGGGCGAATATGCCGCCCTGGTCGCAGCGGGTGCGCTGGGTTTTTCCGATGCCATCAAGCTGGTGCGTTTCCGCGCCGAGGCGATGCAGGCCGCCGTGCCTGAGGGCGTCGGCGCGATGGCCGCGATTCTGGGGCTGGATGACGATACGGTACGTGCGGTGTGTGCAGAAGCGGCCGCAGGCGAAGTGGTCGAGGCGGTGAACCTGAATTCGCCCGGCCAGGTGGTCATTGCGGGCAACAAGGCCGCGGTCGAACGCGCGATGGTGGGAGCGAAGGAGAAGGGCGCCAAGCGCGCCCTGGCGCTGCCGGTCAGCGTGCCGTCGCATTCCTCGCTGATGCTGCCGGCGGCTGAAAAGTTGCTGGCGCACTTGCAGACCATCACGATCAAGGCGCCCTCGATTCCGCTGCTGCACAACACCGATGTGCAAAGTCACACTGAACCTGATGCGATCCGTGCCGCGCTGGCGAAGCAATTGCACACGCCGGTGCGCTGGGTCGAGACCGTGCAGGCGCTGAAAGCCGCCGGGATGGAACGCGTGATCGAATGCGGCCCCGGCAAGGTGCTGGCAGGCCTCAACAAGCGCATCGACGACAGCCTGCCGGCACTGGCGCTGGTGGATGAAGCCAGCCTGCAGGCTGCATTGAACAACTGACAGGAGACAATATGCTGCAAGGACAGATCGCCCTCGTTACGGGCGCCAGCCGCGGAATCGGCCAGGCGATTGCGCTGGCGTTGGGGCAGGCGGGGGCCACCGTGGTCGGCACCGCCACCAGCGACACCGGTGCGCAAGCCATCAGCGATTACCTTGCGGCTGCCAATATCAAGGGCAGCGGGATGAAGCTCAATGTCACCGACGCGGCAGAAGTCGATGCCGTCATCGCCGCGGTCGAAAAGGATTTCGGCGCCATCGGCATTCTGGTCAACAACGCCGGCATCACGCGCGACAACCTGTTGATGCGGATGAAAGACGAGGAATGGGATGACATCCTGGCGACCAATCTCACCTCGGTGTTCCGCCTGTCGCGCGCGGTCCTGCGCGCGATGATGAAAGCCCGCAGCGGGCGCATCATCAGCATTGCATCGGTGGTGGGGGCAATGGGCAACGCCGGACAGACCAATTACAGCGCGGCCAAGGCCGGCATCATGGGCTTTACCAAGTCGCTGGCGCGTGAGGTCGGAAGCCGCAACATCACCGTCAACTGTGTGGCACCGGGCTTTATCGATACCGACATGACGCGCGCACTGCCCGATGCACAGCGGCAGGCCCTGCTGAACCATATTCCGCTGGGACGACTGGGTGCGGTCGAAGACATCGCACAGGCGGTCACGTTTTTGGCCTCCCCCGCCGCAGGCTATATTTCCGGAACCACGCTTCATGTAAACGGCGGCATGTATATGGCATAACCGCCACCCAAATTTGGTAGAATCGCGAAGTTTTATTTTTCCGGGCTTCAATTTGTTGAAGCCCTATTTAAAGAGAGGATCAGTAATGGAAAACGTACAGCGTGTAATTAAAGTCGTCGCCGAGCAATTGGGCGTCAACGAGGCAGACATCAAGAACGAGTCTTCCTTTGTCGGTGACCTGGGCGCGGACTCGCTCGATACGGTTGAACTGGTGATGGCGCTGGAAGAAGAGTTCGGCTGCGAAATCCCCGACGAAGACGCAGAAAAGATCACCACCGTCCAGCAGGCAATTGACTACGTCAACAGCCATTCCAGCTGATCGTTCACTCCGTAACAAGAAAGACTGACTTTTGTCCAAACGTCGCGTTGTCGTCACCGGCCTGGGGATCGTCTCTCCGGTCGGCAATACCATTCCGGAAGCCTGGGACAACCTGGTTGCCGGCCGGTCCGGGATCGCCCGGATTACCCGCTTTGATCCGTCACCCTTTGCTGCGCAAATTGCGGGCGAGGTGAAGAATTTCGATGTCGGGCAATACATCAATCCGAAGGAAGCGCGCCGCATGGATGTCTTCATCCAGTTCGGCATGGCTGCCGGCATTCAGGCGATACGTGATTCGGGCCTCGAAGTCAGCGAAGCCAATGCCGAGCGCATTGGCGTCAATATCGGTTCCGGAATCGGCGGTCTGCCGCTGATCGAGGAGACGCATACCCTGATGAAGGAATCGGGTCCGAGGAAAATTTCGCCTTTCTTCATTCCCGGCACCATCAGCAACATGATTTCGGGCAATCTTTCCATCCAGTACGGAATCAAGGGACCCAACCTGGCGGTTGTCACGGCCTGCTCGACGGGTCTGCACGCAATCGGCTTGTCGGCCCGCATGATTGCCTATGGCGATGCCGATGTGATGGTTGCCGGCGGTGCCGAATGCGCGACTTCGCCGCTGGGTGTGGGCGGTTTCTCCGCTGCGCGCGCATTGTCGACTCGCAACGACGACCCCGCAACTGCCAGCCGCCCGTGGGACAAGGATCGCGACGGTTTTGTGCTGGGCGAGGGGGCCGGGGTGCTGGTGCTGGAAGAATACGAGCATGCCAAGGCACGTGGGGCCAAAATCTACGCCGAACTGGTTGGGTTTGGCATGAGCGGCGACGCTTACCACATGACCGCCCCGAGCACCGACGGACCCCGGCGTTCGATGGTGAATGCGTTGCGCGATGCCGGCGTGAATGCCGACCAGCTGAATTACGTCAACGCGCATGGCACCTCGACGCCGCTCGGCGACAAGAATGAAACCGATGCAATCAAGCTCGCGCTGGGCGATGCGGCCTACAAACTGGTGGTCAACTCGACCAAGTCGATGACCGGTCACCTGCTGGGTGGCGCCGGTGGCGTGGAATCGGTGTTTACCGTCCTGGCCGTGCACCATCAGGTGTCGCCGCCGACCATCAATATCTTTTCGCAGGATCCGGAATGCGATCTCGATTACTGCGCCAACACCGCGCGTGACATGAAGATCGATTTTGCGCTGAAGAACAATTTCGGATTTGGCGGCACCAACGGTTCGCTGCTTTTCAAGCGCGCTTGATCCTCGCCGCAGATTGCCTTGAACGCGCTCGAAATCCGGGAATGGCCACAGCGGCCTGATCTGGTCGGGCTCCAGGCTTCCCGTCCGCAGCGTTACCCGGGCCTGTTCCTCAGTAGCGGCGACAGCGGCTGGGACATCCTGTTCGCGTTCCCACAGGACGCCACGCGCATCAGCGTTGCCGACGGCCTGCATGGCTTGCAGTCGCATCCTGCGATGCAGCTTCAACCGCACCCATCGGATCCGTCTGCACAGGGCCTGCCGTTTGTCGGGGGCTGGCTGTGCGCGCTGGCGTATGAACTGGGCGGCCTGTTCGAGCCCAGCGTGGGCTTGAATGAAGACCCCGCTTTTCCCCTTGCCTGGCTGACCCGGATTCCGGCCGCGATCCTGTATCGGCGTGAAAGCGGCCGTTGCGTGCTGGTGGCAGAATCGGGGCAGCAGGCGCTGATCGACGGCATGGCGCATGATCTTGCACAGATGCCGCCGCCTGTTCCCGTCCTGCCGCAATTGGCCCGCCTGCATGAAGACGACGCCGCGGCATTCCTGGCGGGCGTCTCCCGGATTCAGGATTACATTCGTGCGGGCGACGTGTTTCAGGTCAACCTGTCGCGCGGCTGGGAGGCCGAATTCATGGCTACGCTTGCGCCGGCATCGCTGCTGTCGTGTCTGATGCAGAAGAATCCTGCGCCATTTTCCGCACTGCTGCAGATGGAAGACTGGGCGATCGTGAGCTCGTCGCCCGAGCGGCTGGTGCGTCTTGGCCGCGACGGCTGGCTGGAAACCCGTCCGATTGCCGGCACCCATCCCCGAAGCGATGATGCGGCGGAAGACGCCGACCTGCGTGCACGCCTGCAGGCGCATCCCAAGGAACGTGCCGAGCACGTGATGCTGGTCGACCTGGAGCGCAACGATCTGGGGCGCGTATGCGAACCCGGCAGCGTGAACGTGGCGGCCTTGATGGAGATCGCCAGCTATCGCCACGTGCACCACATCGAATCCACCGTGCGCGGGCGGCTGCGTCGAGACATGCGGGTGTTCGATGCCTTGCGCGCCGTATTCCCCGGCGGCACCATCACCGGCTGTCCCAAGGTGCGCACCATGCAGATCATCCAGGAACTGGAACACGCGCCGCGCCGCAGTTATACCGGCAGCGTCGGCTACATCAATCGCGACGGCAGCTTCGACTTCAATATCCTGATCCGCAGTTTCCTGCTGCGGGGGCGTGAACTGAGTTTTCGCGCCGGCGCCGGCATCGTCGCCGACTCCGTCGCCCGGCGCGAACTTGAAGAGACCCGTGCCAAGGCGCACGGGCTGTTGCGGGCGCTGGATTGCGCATGATTCTCGTCGACGGCCAGTCAGCGGATAGCGTCAGCGCGCACGATCGCGGGCTGGCCTACGGCGACGGCGTGTTCCGCACCCTGCGGACGCGGGCCGGGCAACCGCTGTGGTGGGCGGATCATTACAGCAAGCTTGCTGCCGACTGTGCGGCGCTGGCCCTGGACTGCCCCGAAGAGAACGGGCTGCGTGCCGAGGTCTGTCGCGTGGCCGAAGCCGGACAGGGCGTCGTCAAGATCATGCTGACGCGTGGCCCGGGTGCGCGCGGCTATGCGCTGCCCGCTGCCCCTGCATGCACCCGCATCGTGTTGTCCGCTGCGTTGCCGGATCATGCCCGGCCCGATGCGCCGGTCGATGTCACGGCACGCTGGTGCAAGCTGCGCCTGGCGCGGCAACCCCGGCTGGCGGGAATCAAGCACCTGAATCGGCTGGAGAATGTGCTGGCGCGCGCGGAATGGAACGACCCTGGCATTTTCGAGGGCGTATTGTGCGATGAGCGCAACGCGGTCGTCAGCGGTGTGATGAGCAACCTGTTATGGATCAGGGATGGCGAATTGTTTACCCCGGATTTGAGCGAGTGCGGCGTCGCGGGCGTGGCCAGAACACGCCTGCTGCGCGCGGCAGCGCGCCTGGGCATCCGCACCCATATCGGGCGCTGGCTGCCGGAGGCTATACTCGCTGCCGATGAAGTGATGATCTGCAACAGCGTGATCGGGGTGCGCCGGGTGGCGAAGCTGGATGACGTGACATGGCCGCCTGCGGGCTGGACGACGACTTTGAACAATGCCCTATGAACTTGATTAAGCGACTGATCGTGCTTGCCGTGCTGGCGGCATTAACGGCAACAGGCGGCCTGGCCTGGTATGGCCGGCAGCCCCTGCGCTTCGAGCCGCTGCCGAAGACGATCAACGTCACGCCCGGTACGCATTTGCGGAGTCTGAGCGCGATGCTGGAACGCGAAGGCGTCATCGGCAACGCGCAGGTGTTCTGGCTGCTGGGGCGGGTGACGGGCAAGGCCGGCACGCTCAAGGTCGGCGTGTACACGCTCGACAAGCCGCTTACGCCGCTGCAACTGTATGCCAAGATCGAGCGTGGCGATGTTTCGCAGGCCCTGGTGCAGTTCATCGAAGGCTGGAACTGGCGCGAGGTGCGCGCCGTGCTTGCGGCGCAGACGCTGTTGAAGAATGACAGTGCCAACATGAGCGATGCCGAACTCATGCAGGCGATCGGTGCGGACGAAACGCACCCGGAAGGGCTGCTGTTTCCCGACACCTATTTTTTTGCACCCCACACCTCGGACATCAATGTGCTGCGCCGCGCCTATCGCCTGCAGCGTGAAAAACTCATGGCCGCCTGGGACGATCGCGCACCGGGCCTGCCCTACCGCAGCCCCTACGAGGCGCTCATCATGGCGTCGATCGTGGAAAAGGAAACCGGTGCCGCCTTCGAGCGTTCGCGGATCGCGGGGGTGTTCCTGAACCGGCTCAAACGGGGGATGCGCCTGCAAACCGATCCCACCGTCATCTATGGGCTGGGCGAGCGTTTCGACGGCAATCTGCGCAAGGCGGACCTGCTGCGCGACACGCCTTACAATACCTATACCCGTGCCGGGCTGCCGCCGACGCCGATTGCGATGCCCAGCGAGGCGGCGATCCGGGCCGCCCTCAATCCGGCCACAACGGATGCCCTCTATTTCGTCGCCCGCGGCGATGGCACCCATGTCTTTTCCGACAATCTGAACGCACATAACCGGGCGGTGAACCGCTATCAACGATGACGAAACCAGGCAAATTCATCACGCTCGAAGGGGTCGACGGTGCCGGCAAAAGCACGCATCTGGGATATGTCGCCGACTGGCTGCGCCAGCAGGGCAGGGACATCATCGTCACCCGCGAGCCCGGCGGCACGCCGCTGGGAGAAACCCTGCGCGAATTGCTGCTGCAGCGCGACATGGACGCCGACACCGAACTGCTGCTGATGTTCGCCGCCCGCCAGGCGCATCTGGCCGAGTTGATCCTGCCTGCCCTCGAACGGGGCGCCTGGGTCGTGTCCGACCGTTTTACCGATGCCAGCTATGCCTACCAATGCGGCGGGCGCGGCATCGCGGCGGAGCGGATTGCCGCCCTCGAAGCCTGGGTGCAGCGCGGCTTTGCGCCCGATCTCACCCTGTTGTTCGACGTGCCGCCCGAGGTGGCGGAAACGCGCCGGTCGGCCGCCCGCGCCGCCGACCGTTTCGAGCGTGAGGCCGACAGTTTTTTCAACCGGGTGCGCACCGCCTACCTTGAGCGCGCGCGAGCCGAACCGGCGCGTATCCGCGTACTCGATGCGCGGCAGACGATCGCCGCCCTGCAGGCGGAAATCGGACGGCTGTTGCAGGAGCTGACGTGAATCCACCCTATCCGTGGCTGGATGCGCCTTGGCAGCGTTTGCTGGCGACCCGGCGGCGACCGGCGCAGGCCTTGCTGCTGGCGGGGCCGCGCGGGGTGGGCAAGGGCGCGCTGGCGCTGGCGTGGGCGCAGGCCCTGCTGTGCGAGGCGCCTTCGCCGGAGGGCGCGGCATGCGGCACCTGTCCGGCCTGCCACTGGTTCGCAACGGGCGGGCATCCGGATTTTCGCCTGCTCACCCTGCAGGAAAAAACCGGCAAGGAAGGCGAAGTCAAAATGGCCACGGCGATCGAGGTCGAGCAGGCGCGCGATGCGGTCGATTTCGTGCAGTTGTCCACGTATCGGGCGGGATTTCGCGTGGTGCTGGTCAACCCGGCGAACAGCCTTAACCTGGCGGCGGCAAACGCCTTGTTAAAGGTGCTGGAGGAACCGCCGTTAAATACAGTATTCGTTCTGGTGTCGGACCATCCCCGGCAGTTGTTGCCGACGATACGCAGCCGCTGTACGCGGCTGGATATCGGGTTGCCTGCGATCGAGACCGCCACGCAGTGGCTGGCCGGTCAGCAGGTGGATGATGCGGCGACCTTGCTGGCCCTGGCCGGCGGCGCGCCGCTGGATGCATTGAACTGGATCGAAGAGGCTGAACTGGATGCGCGCCGCAGTGTGCTGGATGGCCTGGCGCGTCCCGGGCAACTCGATCCGGTTGCCCTGGCTGAACGCTGGAAGAGCGTTAAACTGCAGACTTGGCATACGGTGGCGTATAAATGGCTGGCTGACTTGCTCGCGGTCAAATTGCAGGGCAGGGTGCAGTTCAACCCTGATTTTGCCGATGCGTTGACGGCGCTGGGAAAGCAGGTGGAGTTGGCGAAGTTGCTGGCGCTGGCAAAAAGCCATGCCGAGGCGGGCCGGACCCTGATGCATCCGCTCAATCGGGCGTTGCAGCAGGAAGCCTGGCTGATCCAGTACCGGCACCTTTTTGATTGATGAGAGACGACCATGAGTACTGCAGCAGAACATGACATCATCGGGCAGGTCCGGCCGGGCGTGCTGTCCCTGTCGATCAAGGAAAAGTCCGCGCTTTTTGCCGCCTTCATGCCGTTCATCAAGGGCGGCGGGCTGTTCATTCCCACCAACAAAAGTTACAAGATGGGCGAGGAGGTCTTCATGTTGCTGACCCTGATGGAAGATCCGGCCAAACTGCCGGTGTCGGGCAAGGTGGTGTGGGTGACCCCCGGCGGCGCCCATGGCGGCCGCACTCAGGGGGTCGGGGTGCAGTTCGCCTTCAACGAGAGCGGCAAGGCGGCACAACACAAAATCGAAGGCTTGCTCGGCGGCTCGTTAAAATCGGCGCGTCCCACCCACACCATGTAGCACGGCCCTGCGGCCATTCCGTTTCCAAATCTGAAATTCCGTTGTCGGGTCGCCTCGACCGGGTGTCAGCGGCCCGCCTTCGCGATCGGCTTGATGCGGAAATGGAATTAAAATAGGCCGCATGTATATCGATTCGCACTGCCACATCAATTTCCCCGATCTCGCCGGCAAGCTGCCCGAGGTGTTTGACCTGATGGCGAAAAACCAGGTCAGCCACGCCTTGTGCATCAGCGTGGAACTGGAAAAATTTCCTGAAATCCGCGCGCTGGCCGAAGCGCATCCCAACGTGTATGCCTCGGTCGGCGTGCACCCCGATCATGAAGACTGCAGCGAGCCGACCGTGGAGCAACTGGTCGCGCTGGCAGATCACCCCAAGGTGGTGGCGATCGGCGAAACCGGGCTGGACTATTTCCGCCTGACTGGCGACCTCGAGTGGCAGCGCGAACGCTTCCGCACCCATATCCGCGCCGCGCGTAGCTGTCAGAAACCGCTGGTCATTCATACCCGTTCTGCGGCGGACGACACCCTGCGCATCATGCGCGAGGAGCAGGCGGGTGAGGCGGGCGGCGTGATGCACTGTTTTACCGAGAGCCTGGCGGTGGCCGAAGCCGCCATCGAGCAGGGCTTTTATATTTCGTTTTCCGGCATCGTCACTTTCAAGAATGCCAA
>JBFHXL010000021.1:0-12899 GCA_041599035.1 Thiobacillus sp.
ACGCTGGAAGCGGGCAATATCCTCTCCCACGTGCAACTGCTCGCCGGCAACCTCGGCATTCCCAACGTGGTGGTGGATGAAGCGCTGGTGCCGCGCCTGCGGGCGATGGTGGGACGGCCGGTGGTGATGGCCGTGAGTCCGGGCGGGCGGGTGCTGATCACCGAGGATGGCCCGCGCTGGGCGGATGTTTTTGGCCGGCAGGAACAGGTGCCGGCGCGCATCCGGCCGGACCTTGCCAAACTCGATTTCGCGCACCGCGACCCCATTCCGCTCGGCGAACTTCGCGCCAGTGACGCCGGGCGCATCGCCGGTCCCAAGGCGGCCAACCTGGGCGAACTGAAGCATCACTATCCGGACGAAGTGGCCGACGGGCTGGTGATTCCCTTCGGTGCCTTCCGCGCCTTTCTGGAGCAGCCGATGGCGGGCACGGGCATGAGTGTCCATGCATGGATGCGCAGCGAATACCGGCGCATCGATGGCCTGCCTGTCGCGCAACGTGAGCGCGCAGCCAAACAGCTGCGCGAGCGCTTGCGCGCCTGGATCGGGACAGCCGACCCCGGCGCCGGATTCCGCGCCGCCCTGGACCGTGCCCTGCAGACGCGCTTTGGCCCGGACGGCAGCTACGCTGTATTTGTGCGCAGCGACACCAATGTGGAAGACCTGCCGGGGTTCAGCGGCGCGGGACTCAACCTCACCGTGCCCAACGTGGTCGGCCTGGAAAAAATAATGACAGCGATTCTGTGGGTATGGGCCTCGCCGTTCGACGAGCGCGCGTTCGCCTGGCGGCAGATGCGCATGGATGCGCCCGAGCACGTTTATGTGTCGATTCTGCTGCAGCGCGCGGTGTCGGTGGACAAGTCGGGGGTGATGGTGACGCAGAATCTGGGAAACGACAGCCAGGACGGATTCACGGTAGCGGCGAACGAGGGCGTGGGCGGGGCCGTGTCCGGACAGGCGGCCGAAGAACTGCTCATTGCGGCGGAAACCGGCGAGGTGCGACTGCTGGCCGAGGCCAGCGCCGCCACCCGGCGCGTGCTGGGCGCGGGGGGTGGGCTGGAGAGGCGGCCGGTGTCGGGTCAACCCGTTCTTGAGCCAGTTGAAATCGCGCAGCTGCGACAACTGGGACGACACCTGCCGGATCGCTTTCCGCAGCACGACGAGGCGGGGCAGGTCGTGCCGGCAGACGTGGAATTCGGCTTTGTCGCGGGGCGGCTCGCGCTGTTTCAGATTCGCCCCTATCTGCAAAGCCACGCGGCACGGCGTGACCGTTTCCTGCTCGAACTGGACGCGCCGCTGCGCGCCCGCTCGGGCCGCATGATCAATCCATGGGAGGAGAACTGATGCGTCGTGTGCTGCTGATGCTGTTGCTGCTGCCCGGACTGGCACAGGCCTATCCGCTGGACGGCGAACCCTACACCGGCATCGCCCGGCTCGAAGGCTACCGGTTGGCGCAGGAGGGCAAAGTGTGGGGCACCCTGCAACCGCCCGGTGCAAAACTGCCACTCGAACAGGTGGACCTGCGGCTGGTTGGCGCCGACATCAAGCTGCCGCCAGCCGATCCGGAATTCAGCCGTCAGGTGGCGAACCTGCTGGGCGCCGATGCCGCTCGCTACTCGGTGGCGGTGCTCGACCTGACCGACCCGGCGCAGCCGATGCTTGCCGAGCATCGTGCCGACGCCCGCTTCAACCCGGGCAGCGTCGGCAAGCTGGTGGTCGCCAGTGCGCTGTTCCAGTTGCTGGCCGACCTGTATCCCAACGACATTGCCGCGCGCGAACGGGTGCTGCGCGAAACGCGGGTGGTGGCCGACGGTTTCATCGTCTACGACAGCCATGTGGTTCCGTTTTGGGACGGCAGGCGCCTGTCCTATCGGCCCCTGCGCCAGGGCGATGCGGCGAGCCTGTGGACCTATCTCGACTGGATGCTGTCGGCGAGTTCCAACGCGGCCGGTTCCATGGTGATGCGCGAAATGCTGTTGCTGGCGCATTTCGGCCGTGCCTATCCGGTGAGCGAGAAACAGATTGCCGAATTCTTCCGCAGCACCTCGAAATCGAAGCTGTCGGCGCTGCTGAAACGCACGCTGCAGGGAGGGCTCGAACGCAACGGCATCGATCCCACGGCGTTGCAACAGGGCGGTTTTTTTACCCGTGCCGGCAAGGCCCGGGTGCCGGGCGGGGGTAGTTGGGCCACGCCGCGCGAACTGACGCGCTGGCTGCTTGCGCTGGAGGAAGGCTGGATCGTGGATGCCTGGTCGAGCCGGGAAATCAAGCGCCTGCTCTACATCACGCAGCGGCGCATTCGCTATGCGTCGTCGCCCGCACTCAACGATGCCGCCGTGTATTTCAAGTCAGGCTCCTTGTACCGCTGCCGCAAAGAAGAGGGCTTCGTCTGCGGCAAGTATCAGGGCAACGTGGTAAACCTGCTGAACTCGGCCGCCATAATAGAACAGCCGGCGGGTAAACGCCGGCTGCATTACATGGTGGTGATCAGTTCGAATGTGCTGCGGAAAAATTCGGCGGTGGCCCATCAAACCCTGGGCACCCGTCTGCAGCGCTTACTTGAGAAGCGCCACCTGGCTGCGCGGAACGGTGTCGAACACGGCCCGGTCCATGCCGACGATTAGACGCTTGAGCCACTCGCCGCCCCTGGGGTCTTCGGCCAGGGCCACGGCGATGTAACGGCGACCGTCGCGTTCGACGATGGCGCTGTCGGCATGAAAATCGCGCCAGCTGCCAGACTTGCGAAAGATATTGGCGGCGAGACGTTCGCCTTCCAGACCCTTGACGAATTTGTGGTGAATGCCGGGGTCGCCGAGGAAGGACTTCATTTCAGCGGTCAGCGCGGGCGAAACGAGACGCCCGGTTTGCAGCAGGTAATAGAAACGGGCGACCTGCAGGGCGGTGGCGCCGTGCGACAGGTTGTGCATGGGATCACGCATGGTCTCGCCGCCCCGGCCGTAAGGCCGGCCGACCCACAGGCCGCCATTATGCTTGGGGTCGTAGAGGCGGACGCGGGGAGACTGCAACTGATTCGCCAGGTAGCGCATGCCCACCCGGTTCAGCATGTCGGTGGCGGCGCTGTTGGAGGAGACGCGAATCATGCGGGTGAGGGTGTCGCGGGTGGCCGTGTCGAGTTGCATGTCGCCGGCTTCGATGCGCGAGAAGGCGCCAAACAGAATGGCGATCTTGGGCAGGCTCGCCGCATACACCATGTTGTTGGGATTGACGGAGGCAAAGCGCGGGTGTTCGGGGTCGGTGATGTCGGCCAGCGCCACCGACAGGCGGCCCTTGCGCGCGGCACCATCGAGGTTGAGGTCATCCAGCTTCTGTTCGAGTTGCGATTGCAGTCGCGCATCAACGGACTGCTCGAGTTCCGGATAGGCCGGTGCGGCGTAGGCGGAAACTGACAACAAGGTCAGGACAAAGCTTAGGATGCGTTTTCTTAAGGACAAACCGGGCCTCCTGAGGTAGGGTTGGACGGTGGCGATAAGGTCGCCGTAGAACTCCACCCCCCCATGAAGGCTCGAATACGCCGGGTATCGAGAGGGCAAACGCCAACTATGACTGACACTTTACCAAAAAGTTCCCTGCTTCCCCATTTCCTGCAGGGTGCGTTGTTGCGCTCGCTGGTGTTCTCGCTGGACTTTTTTCTCATCATCACCGCCCTGTACCAGTTGAAGCCGGCCACCCGCTCGCTGCTGATCGAGGCGCTGGGTGCCGACTCGCTGCCCTATGTGTGGATCGGTTCCGCACTGGCCCTGCTGATCACCATTACAGTGTACCGAAAGATGCTGATCCGGTTTGGCCGCGTGCAGGTGGTCCTCGCCAGCTGTCTGTTTTTTGCCGCTGTGCTGGTCGTGTTCAGGCTGCTCGCCACCACGCATGCCGCCTGGGTGGCGGTGGCCTTCTACATTTTCGTGGATATCTTCGGCGTGGTGCTGGCCGAGCAGTTCTGGAGCCTGGCAAACGGCACCTATCGTGAGGAAGAAGGGCGGCGCTGGTACGGCTTTGTCGGTACCGGCGGCCTCTTGGGCGGGGTGGTGGGCGGTCTGCTGGCGGCGTTTCTGATTCGCTACACGCCCCTGCAGACGCCCGACCTCATGCTGGTGGCGGCAGCGCTGGTGTGCATGATTCTGGGTCTGACCTGGGCGATGGATCGCTGGGGCCTGCTGCAACGGACGGGGCAAACCGCGTCCGACCCTTCGGTGGTGATGCATGCGGGCGGCTGGCGCCTGATCGCCGGCAATCGCTATCTGCTGCTGATCGCCGCCGCGCTGCTGCTGGCCCAGACGATCTCGCCGCTGGTGGAGTACCAGTTCCTGCACATCATCGAAGCGACCTATCCGGAACGCGAAGCCCGCACCGCGGCGCTTTCGCTGTTTTTCAGCGTGATGGGCGGGGTGTCGATTGCGGTGAACCTGGTGCTGACGCCGCTGATTCTCAATTTCATGGGCGTGCTATCCGGGCTGCTGGTGCAGCCGCTGGCGTTGGCCGTCTCGGTCGGGGGCTTCATGCTGCATCCGACCCTGATCCCGGCCGCCGTCATGAAGATCTGCGATCGCGGCCTGTCCTATTCGATCAACCGTGCCGCCAAGGAGCTGCTGTACATTCCGGTCGAGCCGATGGTGATGTACCAGGCCAAGGCCTGGATCGACATGTTCGGCTACCGCCTGTTCAAGGCGCTGGGCGCGTTGATCATTATTGTGCTGAGTCAATGGACGCTGGCAGGCCATGGCGTGGTCAACCTCGGCTGGGTTGTCCTGGCAGGTTGCGGCCTGTGGGCCTGGGTGCTGGTGACGCTGAACCGCGAATTCCAGACGCTGACCCGGCAGTCGCAATACGCGCCGGGCACCTGCGAGTCCGTGCAAACGCACGCCTGACGACCCGGCAGCCGTTCTCCGGCCCTGGCGGACTGCGGGCGCGCCCCGCTCGAACGGGGGTCAGCCGTTCATCTTGTGCAGCATGTGATCGATGACCTTGCTGTGCTCGTCCTGCGGACTGAACAGGATGACCTCGGCATCCTGGCCGACTTTGACCGAGTGTCCGGGCGGCCAGTAGAACAGGTCGCCGCTGTTGATCAGGTCATGCGTGCCATCGGCATAGGTGACGGTGAGCTCGCCCTGCAGCAGGTAGCCCCAGTGCGGAGACTGGCACAGGTCGCCCTCCAGTCCCTGGAGCAGCGGTGAGATGTCCGTGCCCGCGCCGAGAGAAAAGTACTCGCCGCTGATCTTGCCGTAACCGGAAGCATCGCCAAAATTCGTCTGCTGTCTGGCGACCGCCCCTGGCGCGTCAATCCTGACCGGAATGTCGTTCTTCGCTATTCGCATGTCGTTTCCTCCGTTGAGGTCGGTGGTGAAAAGCAGGCCCGCTGCCGATCTAGAATTCCAGGCTGTCGTGGATGGCGGCGATGCCAGCCTTGGCGCAGCGATCATCCTCGGCTCCCGACGGCGCGCCGGAGACCCCGATCGTCCCGACCAGCTTGCCGTGAGATTCGATGAGCAGGCCGCCGCCGAGTATGACCACGCCGGGAAGCGCGCGGATGCCGTAAGTGGGACTGCCGGCCTGCGTCTGGGCGTTGAGGTCGCTGGTATTGGTGCGGAAGCTTGCCGCGGTCCAGGCCTTGCCCATGGCGGTTTGCGGCGTATGGGCGCCGGCGAAGCGGTCGCGGATCATGACCTGCGTCACGCCGCCGCGATCCGCCACGGCGACTGCCGCGTTATAGCCGGCAGCCCGGCATGTCTGAAGCGCGGCCTGGGCGGCCTTGAGGGCGCTTTCCGGTGTCAGGCTGGGGGTGCTGAAGACCGCTTCTTCCTTGCTCCAGGCCGAGACGGATAGCCCCATTGCGAGGGCAAGCAATAGCAGTTGGCTGCTTGGCTGTTGCATGATGAATTCCTCCTGTACGTGTTGAAAAGACCGCCTTCTGCCCTCTGCCATCGCATGGCCGCGCGGATCGCTGTGCTGTCCGGTTGCGGCGGCGTTTTGGTCGAGGGCGCAGCGTGCGCGTGGTGGACAATGCAAACCGCGCCATCATCCGGCTGACACTTGTTTATAGATGACAGGTCCGGCAGCGCCAGTTTTAACGTGCGGCCGGCGGCCGGTTTCTGCGTGGGCATGCAAAGCCGGGCGGAATGGGGGCAGGCCGGAAACCGCTTCGGGGTGAATGCGGTCGCGATGGCGCGCAGAGAATGCAGCGCCGCTGTCAGTTCACGCCGGGCAGGTCTTCCCAGCGGGTGGTGTAGGCGGGCGAGATGCGTTCACGTCGCATGTGCCATGGTTTTGCCATGCCTTCCGATGCCAGCCTGAGGGTACCGTGGCCCCAGCGGGTGTTGGCGCGGTCGATCACGTTCATCAGGGCGGGGCGATCGGGAGAGACGGTGTCGAACAGCTGGCCCTGTTCGGTGCCGGCGGCGCGCAGGTCCATCAGCATGACGCCCGCCTTCTGGTAGGCGTAGCCGGGTTTGAACAACTGCCTGAGCCCCCGTAGCGCGGCCCGGGTGAGCGTGCGCGTGTCGCTGCTGGGCGCGGACAGGGGCAGGGTGAGTCCGCACTGGTATTGCGGGTGCCCGGGCTTGAACGGGTTGGTGCGGATGAACACCTGAATGGCACCCGCCACCGAGTGTTGCCGGCGCAGCTTTTCGGCGGCGCGGGCGATGTAGGTGGAAATGGCTTCTTCCAGTCCGGCCAGCGTGTAAATGGTGGTGCCGAAGGTGCGCGAGGAGATGATCTGCTGTTTGGCGCGGGCGAGTTCTTCCAGTTCCAGGCAGGCGACGCCGCGCAATTCCATCACGGTGCGTTGCAGCGTCACCGAGAAGGCCTGGCCCAGGCTGACGGCATCGGCGTCGCGCAGGTCGCGCACCGTGGTGATGTGCCGGGCGGCCAGCTTTTCGCTGAGGCGCCGGCCCACGCCCCAGACTTCGCTGACGTCGATGCGGCCAAAGAGGGTGTCCATTTCGGCGGCGCTGATGCGGCCGAAGTCGCACACGCCCGCGGCGCCGGCCAGCTCTTTTTTGGCGCAATGGTTGGCCAGCTTGGCGAGCGTCTTGGTGGCGCCGATGCCGACGCATACCGGAATGCCCAGCCATTGTTTCACCTGAGCGCGAATGCGCTGTCCGCTGGCTGCCCGTGCGTCCGGAGGAATGCCGTCGAAGCCGAGAAAACACTCGTCGATGCTGTAGATTTCCTGCTGCGGCGAATGGGTGCCGAGCACGCGCATCATGCGGTTGCTCATGTCCGCGTACAGCGCATAGTTGCTGGAATAGGCGAGAATGCCGTGCTGTCTGGCGCGGTCCTTCAACTGGAACCAGGGCACGCCCATTTTCACCCCCAGCGCCCGCACCTCGGCGCTGCGGGCCACCACGCAGCCGTCGTTGTTGGATAGCACCACCACGGGTTTGCCTTCCAGCCGGGGGTTGAACACCCGCTCGCACGAGACATAGAAATTATTGCCGTCAATCAGGGCGAAGCTCATCGCCTGATCCGCTGGATCACGCTGGTGACCACGCCCCAGACGGTCAGCTCCTGGCCATCCTTGAGTTCGATCGGCGCGTAGGCCGGATTCTCGGCAAGCAGGCGAACGTGGCCGCGGCGCCTGTCCAGGCGCTTGACGGTGAGCTCATTGTCGATCACGGCAATGACGATATCGCCGTGGCGGGCTTCGAGTGAACGGTCCACCACCAGCAGATTGCCTTCCTGGATGCCGGCGCCGCTCATCGAATCGCCGCTGGCCTTGAGAAAAAAGGTGGCGTCGCGGTGCTCGATCAGGTGTTCGTTGAGATCGAGCCAGGCTTCGACAAAGTCATCTGCCGGCGAGGGGAATCCGGCCTTGACCGTGTGGCCGAACAGCGGCCGCTTCAGCGGCGCGGCATCGGGGCGGGGAACGGATGCCCCGTCCGGGGCCGCGAGCAGCGACTGTACCGTCGGCACGAGGCTGCGCGGCAGGCGAACGACCTGGGTCGGTTCGCCCCGGGGGCGGCCCGCACCGGGGCGGCTGCCACCGCGTGTGGCGTTACGTGTTTTTTCCATGTTTGAATTCTGTAACAGAATTCAAACAAAGGGAAGGGGGACGGTGGCGGGTTGAAGTTCAGCGGCTTGACGACAGCGCGGCCTTGTCCGGCGCTGGCCGCTGCCGTGCGAATGGAATCATCGAACGGGCAACATGGCCTGCCGGATCAATTGAATTTGCGGGCGGCGGCAGGGCGTGCCGGCTGGGAATACGCTTCCTTGTGGCGGAAATTGATGCGGCCTTTGGTGAGGTCGTAAGGCGACATTTCGATCGTGACCTTGTCGCCGGCCAGAATGCGGATGCGGTGTTTGCGCATTTTGCCGGAGGCGTAGGCGATGATTTCAAAGCCGTTATCCAGGGTGACGCGGAAGCGTGTTTGCGGCAGCACTTCGTTGACGACACCTTCCATTTCGACGAGTTCTTCTTTTGACATGCTTCGATTCCTCAAAAAGTGCCAATAGCGCAGCAATGCTGTGCGTCGGCATGAGTGCGTGTTCGAAAGAGTGCGCAGAGGGGCAGCGGCAAGCGCGCCCGGTTGCGCAATGCGGATGCCATGCGGCAAACCGACAGGGTGCCCGTCAGGGCAGAAGAGGACAGATAAAAGACCAATTCATCCGGACAGTATGGGGGGCGGCGCCCCGTATTGGCAAGGCTGCCGGCGCGGGACCGCTACAGGACTGGGCTGCGGCGGGGTGCATGGGTGATCTGCCGGGAAAATGCCGCCAAAAACACGCAAAAATCACCCTTCGGGGCTCCATCGGGTCTGGCGGCAAATCGGGGACGTTTCATCAATGCGCCGGGCCTGCCGCGTGCGCGTCGCCTGTGGACGGTTCGATGTGCAGCGTACGGGTGGGAAAGGCAATCTCGGCGCCGTGGGACTGGATGATGGCCGCGATTTTCAGCAGCACATCCTGCTTGACCTCGTGGTAATGCTCCCAAACAACCGTCTTGGTGAAGGTGTAGATGAAGAAATCCAGCGATGACGCGGCAAATGCGTTGAAATTGACGATCAGCGTGGCGCCGGTGTCGATTTCGGGGTGGGCCTGCAGCATGGCTTTGACGTCGGCGACGATGGGCCCCATTTTGTCGAGGTCGTCGTAGCGGATGCCGATGGTTTCCTTGATGCGGCGGTTGGTCATGCGCGTCGGGTTTTCCACCACAATGGTGGTGAACAGGGAATTCGGCACATAGATCGGATTCTTGTTGAAGGCGCGCACGCGGGTCTGGCGCCAGCCGATGTATTCCACCGTGCCTTCGATCTGGTGGTCGGGCGAGCGAATCCATTCGCCCACCGTAAATGGACGGTCGAGATAGATGGTGAGGCCGCCGAAGAAGTTGGCCAGCATGTCCTTGGCGGCAAAGCCCACGGCGATGCCGCCGATGCCGCCGAAGGCCAGCACGCCGGATACGCTGAATCCCAGGGTTTGCAGAATGACGAGGACGCTCACGATGATGACCGTGAAGCGGCCCAGTTTGGAGAGGGCGTCGACCGTGGTGCGATCCAGCCCCTCACCGGTTGCCGTGTTGCGGGCGAGGATGTTGTGGGACGCCTGCCGGATCAGCCGCAACAGGAACCAGGCCAGCGCGGCGATGATGAGGGTGTCACGGGTGGGGATGACGAAATCGAAGACGGGCACGCCAAGATGCCTGTGCACGATCTGGATGGAGAAGCTTGCGCCGGTCACCCAAAGCACGAGTGTCAGGGGCTTGCGGGTGGCCTTGATCAGCGCATCGTCCCAAACCGACGGGGAGCGTGCGGCGATCTTTTCGATATGTCGCAGCAGGTAATAGGCGCCGACGTTGAGGGTGATGATGGCGACAATCACCATCAGCACCTGGGGCAGCCAGGATGCGGATAAAAGTGGAGAAGCGAATGTGTGCATCAGATCGTTCATGAGCGGGGTGGCTGTGAATGATTGGAAAGAAGTGGGGTGAAACGAACGTCTGCCTGAAAGCCATGCAGTTTCCGCGCCCATGTTACATGGTTCGTGCGACCTCCGGGGTGCACGGGACGCGGTGCGCGGCCTGAACAGGTTGTCCGGCGTAGGCGCAGTGCGATTCGCGTTGCGGCTGTTCCGGCTCTATGCTGGAAGCGCATCGTTTCTGTGAGGAGTCGTCATGAGCCATAAACACGAGAACCTGCTGCATGCCATTTTCGAGGGTCCGGTGAGCGGCAATATTCACTGGCGCGAGGTCGAGTCGATGCTGCTGCATCTGGGGGCCAGGGTGGAGCCGCATCACGGCGCGAGTTTTCGCGTGGAGTTGAACGGCGTGGAAGGATTTCTGCACCGCCCGCACAACAGCAATACCTGCACCAAACAGGAGGTGCGGCATGTGCGCGACTATCTGGTATCGGCGGGGGTGAGCCCGTCGCAGATGCATGCCGGGCAGCAATAAGGAATGGGCGCCGGCAGGGCGGCGGATGCGGTGGCGGGACGGCTTGCCGGTGCAGAGGCCTCAGGCGCGAAGCCGGGCTGATGCCTGGGTGGACATGGCGCCCCGGTGTGCCGGATGTTCAGTCCGCTTCGTGCACAGCAGAATCGGAACAGCCCGTGCATTTGTTGGTCACGCCATCCTCGCCCGCAACCGCCAGCCGGTTGCGGCCGGCATGCTTGGCTTCATAGAGCGCATGATCGGCTGACTCGATCAGCCTGGTCGGCGGGCAGGTGTCCACGGTGTAACAGGTCGTCACCCCGATGCTGACGCTGACGTACCCCAGTTCCGTGGCGGCATGCGGCAGGTTCTGCTGCTTGAAAAGGGCGAGGATTTCGTCCGCCAGCGCAATTGCGCTTGGTACAGGGGTGTTCGGCAGCAACAGTACAAATTCCTCGCCGCCGTAGCGTGCCGGCAGATCGGTCGAACGTTTTGCCACCTGGCGCAGGATATCCGCCACCGCGCGCAGGCAGTTATCGCCGCCGACATGCCCGTAGTAATCGTTGTATCGCTTGAAGTGGTCGACGTCGATCATGAGCAGCGAAATGGGTTCGTGGCTGCGCAGCGCCCGCTGCCATTCCTGCTTGATGCACACATCGAAATATTGCCGGTTGGCCAGATGGGTCAGGCTGTCGTAACGCGACAGCTGCTTCAGCTGCTCGATTTTTGCGGCAAGCTCGCGGGACATGGCATTGAACGTATCGGCCAGCACGGCAAATTCGGACAGCATGTTTGTGCCCACGATTACCGATTGATCCCCCGCCGCAAAACGCGCCATTTCCCGCTTCATCGAGTCGACCGGCCTGAAGACGAAGCGGTTGAGGATGGCCAGCACCAGCAGGGCGGCCAGTCCGACCAGGACGATCACGGCGATCACGGCGAGCCAGGCTGTCTGCTGCCAGTCCTGGTTGAACTGGCTGACATCGCTGAGGCTGACGAGTCGCAATACTGGCTCGTTTTCGCTTCCGTGCAATATGTATTCGACCGGCAGCATGTCCGCCCTGTTGGCGCCATCGCGGGTACTGCTTTCGAGAGTGTGACCTGCGCCGTCGTGTATCGTCAGCGGCATCTGCGTCATGGCTTCGATCGCCCGCAGATTGTGGGTCGGGTTGGCGGTGACTTCCAGATACCCCAGCAGCCTGAGGCCGCCAATGGGCAACAGCACCGAATAGTAGGCACGCTCGTTCAACGGCCATAATGCACTCACCATCTTGAGCCGGTCCGCGCCCTCACGATGGCGGGCCTGTTTCAGCAGGCCAGCGGGCAGGCCCGGCGGAAACGCGATTGCCGACGTGCTCCCGAGCACCGGCTGCAACTGCGTATCGAATACACGCAGCCGCACGAGATCGGTCGTGCGCTCGTTAGCAAAGCCATGCTCGAAGGGGTCCTGCAGCGCCGCCTGCAAGGCGCCCGGCTCGCCCGTCCGCTGCAAATGGCCGAGTGCATCCCTGAATTCGGCCCGCGCCTGGATTTCGCTGCCCAACTGGACAAGCTGGGCCTCGAGCTGCCCTAATACTTCTGCGCTCGCCATCTCCACCACATAGATCAGGCTTTGGCGCTGGGCGGTAAACGCGGCCCCGCGGAAATACTGGGCGGCCATTATTTGCGCCAGCACGGCAAGCAGCGCCAGAAGCGCCACCAGGCTGACCATCAGGGTGCGCAGCGAAATGTGATTAATTCGGAGCATGGACAGGGCAATCCAGCGGGATCAGCGCGTGACCGGCAGTCGCTTGTCGATCCATTCCTGCCAGCCGCCGCGGAACCAGTAAATGCGCGTGTAGCCCCACTCTACAGCCAGTTTCGCGGCGTGCGAACTGCGCAGGCAACGCTCGCCATCGCAGTAAAACAGCAGCGGCGTGTCCGGCTTCGGCGCGAGACGCGCCATGTCGGCCCGGCGCATATCATTGTCGAGCAGGTTGCGCGCGCCTTCGATATGGCCCTTGGCAAACGCCTCGGCATGGCGGCTGTCGATGATCACCAGATCGGGCAGGGTCGCGGCCAGATTGACCACGGTTTCGGCGGTGATCCGTGTCGTGCCGGCAATGCTGTCGGGCGCGTACGGTTTTTCTGCCGCAGCCGTGGCCGCATAGAACAACAGCCCGGCACACAGGGCGATGAGACTTCCGTTCCTCTTATTCATGTCATCCGCTTTATCAGGAAGGTGTGGATAGTTTAATCCCTACCGGAAGTACTGGATAGAGTGGTGATGTGTCGAGGGCGAGCCTGCCCCGATGTGCGTGCGGCAATCGCAGGAAAATGGCCAGCCGGAATGGCTGGCTTTTTAGAACCTGCGTGCCGGCAAGGGCGCGGCTTCGACCCGGATCACCGTGCCCTCGCGACGGTGGTCGGCCGCGCCCTGATGCGCGCCGGTGGCAAGGTCGATGACGACGGCCTGCACCGAGCCGATCGTTTTCTGGCAGCCGTCGCTGCCCGCATCACCCAACCCGGCATGCCCGAGTTCGCGCAG
>JBFHXL010000022.1:0-12503 GCA_041599035.1 Thiobacillus sp.
GCCTGTTTTTCTACGCGGGGAGCAGTGTGTTGATGGCTCTGGCTTATCTGTATGTCACGCAACACATGGCGCCGCTATTTAGCGGCAGCAACGGTGAACGCATGATGGCACTATCCTTTTCGCTGGAGAAGATTCACATGTTGCCCTGGGTTGGCTGGGGAATCGGTGCCTATGAGCATTTTCCGGATCTAGTCGGACCAAAGGCGCCCCATAATATGTGGCTTGATCTGGCTGTAAGCAGCGGGGTGGTGGCTTTGGTGGGCGGCCTGCTGTCGAGTGCCCTGCTGGTTACCCGGCTCTATCGCCAAAGCCGGCCCGCTGCACAGTTGGCCCTGGCTGTATTCATTGCGGCTTTGGTCGCGGGCACGATGGAGTATTCCATCCTGGTTTCCACGCATTTCAGGGGAGTCTGGGTGCTCATTGTGGCATTGGCCTGTTGCACCCTGAATGAAAGCCGTGGCTCGCACGAGGCGACCAATCGGGCAGCGTCGCCAGGCAATAACGCCTGAACAGGCACCGTGTCACTCCGGGATGCTTGTGCGCGCCCAACCAACCGGCCTGATACACTCCCCAAATTTCGTCTTCGCCAGAAAACATGCATTCACCCTGCGTCATTGCCCGCCTGGCCGGAGGGTTGGGCAATCAGTTGTTCATGTACGCTTTTGCCAAAGCGTTGGCAGTGCGCAACGGGGTGCCGCTCGTACTCGACGCTCGGAGCGGCTTTGCGCGTGACCGCAACTACCGACGCAACTATCTTCTCGACTACCTGATCCCACCGGAACGGCATGCCAGTCTTGGCCAATCGCGTGCCTGGCCACTGATCGGTCGCACCCTGCAAAGCCTGGATCGAAAACTCAACGCCCGTCTTCCGCTTGAAAAACGCTATTACCTGCGCGAACGCAGCGCCAGATTCGACCCCGATATTTATAATCTGCGCATTGCCCACCCGGTCATCGTCGATGGTTACTGGCAAACCGAGCGATATTTCGACGACCTGCAACTGCGTGACCTGATTCATTTTCCAGAGACACTGACCCGGGGCGTCGAGGCGGAAAGTCAGGCCATTCGAAACAGCAACGCCATCTGCCTTGCCGTCCGCCGCTATGAAGAGATTCCAAAACTCAAGCGCCCCATGGTCATTCTCGATGCGGATTACTACCGGCGCGCCATGGCTCGGCTCGAAGAACAGGTGGAGAACCCGCATTATTTCGTCTTCGCCCAGGACATGCAGTGGGCCAGGGAGAATCTGCGCAGCGACCACCCCATCACCTTCGCCAGCGAAAAAGACCCCGACGCCGGCGCCATCCAGGACCTGTACCTGATGACCCAGTGCCGCCACCACATCATTTCCAATAGCACGCTCCACTGGTGGGGCGCGTGGCTGAATGCCGATTACGAGAAGATTGTCTGTGCGCCAGAGATGGGGTGGTACTCGGAACACACCCTGCCCGGCAGATGGGAAAAATGTTCTTAATATCGTATCTCGGCCTGCACGTTGAGACAGATCCTTTCAACGGCCTGTCGAGGCGAAAAGATCTGTAACGATGCTTTTCAACTCCCTGAATTTCATTCTTGTCTTTCTGCCGATTACCTTCTTCGGCATGATCTGGCTCGGCAAATACAGCCGCCGATTGGCTGCGCTCTGGCTGAGCCTGGCGTCTTTATCCTTCTATGCCGTTTGGGATGCGCGCTTCGTCCTGCTGCTCCTGATTTCCATTTCATTCAACTACGGCGCAGGGTACTGGATAGGATTGCGCCGTGCCACCAATGACATTCCATCCGCAAAAGCGGCGCTTGTTCTTGCAATCAGCGCCAACATGCTATTGCTTGGATACTTCAAATACGCCAACTTCTTCATTACCAGCGTCAATCAGTTGACGGGCACCGATTTGGCCGTCCTGAACATTCTGTTGCCGCTGGGAATTTCGTTCTTTACTTTTACCCAGATAGCCTTTCTGGTGGATGTCTATCGTGGCTTTGTGCGCGAATATAACTACATCCATTACCTGCTCTTCGTGACGTGGTTCCCGCATCTGATCGCAGGTCCCATTCTTCACCACAAGCAGATGATGCCGCAATTTTCCAGGCCCGAAGTATGGAAAATTCACTACGACAATGTCGCGGCCGGGCTGACAATCTTCGTGCTTGGGCTGGCCAAAAAGGTGCTGATTGCCGATGACCTTGCCAATTTCGCTACGCCCGTTTTCACGATGGCCAGCAATGGAAGTGCGATCCAGTTTTTCGATGCCTGGGTCGGTGCACTTGCCTACACTTTGCAACTGTACTTCGATTTCTCCGCCTATTCTGACATGGCGATCGGTCTTTCCCTGATGTTCAACGTCAGACTGCCGCTCAACTTCGATTCGCCCTACAAGGCGACGAGCATCATCGACTTCTGGCGGCGCTGGCACATCACCCTCTCTACCTTCCTGCGCGATTATCTATACATTCCTTTGGGCGGAAATCGCAAAGGCACCCTGCGCCGCTACCTCAATCTCATGGCAACAATGCTGCTGGGCGGCCTGTGGCACGGTGCAGGGTGGACATTCATCATTTGGGGCGGCCTGCACGGTATATATCTGATGATCAACCACGGATGGCGTGAATTCAAAACCCTCATGGGCCTACCCAAAGGGGGACGCCTCGCAGGGTTCTGGGCTGGCGTACTGACCTTTCTGTCAGTTGTCGTAGCCTGGGTATTCTTTCGTGCCGACAGCCTCCATTCCGCACAAAACATACTTTACGGGATGGCTGGGCTGAACGGTATTTCCCTTCCACCCACTTTGGAAGCACGCCTGGCGCCGCTCCTTTCGCATCAGAATTGGTTCGCATTCAGCTACGACGGCCTACTGAATGTCGGCGACTTTAAACCGAGCAAGGTCTTCAGGCACTTGCTGATTGGCCTCGCAATTGTCTGGTTTCTGCCGAACGTACGGCAAATCATGCGAAATCACAAACCGGTCTGGGATGATTTCAAGGAGAGCGCCTCATCCAAACGCCTCGCAGCCCGACCGAACTGGCTGATATGGCGACCCCTCAAGCTCTACGCACTTGGCCTGGGTGCCCTGCTCTTTGTTTGCCTGACGTCGATGTCGCAAAAAAGCGAGTTTCTATATTTTCAGTTCTGACACACATGTGGCCATCAAAACCTGACGCATCATCCTATCTGACTGTATTGCTGCTCGTACCGCTCTTATGCGCTGTGGCGCTGATTATTTCCATCGTGTTTTTTCAGAACGAACTTCCTGCGCCACGCCTTTCCAGCAGTACCGCTTTCAACGAGAAAGCAAGATGGATACGGGGAAATTTGCCGCAAAAATGCAGCACCCTTATCCTCGGCTCATCGATGGCGCTGAACAACATCGACGCAAAAATTCTTCCGAGAGAGCAATTCGGCAAACATGTCGCCAATGTCGCCTCGTGGGGGATGAGCATGCACGACTCAGAAAAAATGCTCAAGACGATCGCGCCATTGTGCAAGCCCGACGCGATCATCCTCGTAACCAACTACATGGACTTCAATGCTGCCTGGTCGAAGGACATCGACTGGGCGCTCTTTTCCGAATTCATCCGTCAGTCGCCCTATCTTCTAACCTATCTCAGGGTGTTTGACCTGGGGCATTTCACCTCCGAGATAAAATCCGGCCGTAAAAATAGGAAGCACGGGAAAAGGATCTATCAATCGCTAGTCTTCGATGAAACCGGAACGGTCAATTTCGATTGCAGAAATTTCAAGATTGACCCTCGCCGCTGGGACGGCCACAAATCAAGAGAGCAGGAATTTAATGCCCATCAACGGGCAGAAAACATCCAGGCTTTGCACCAGATTGCGGAAACCGCAAAGCAAATGAACATCAGGTTGTATGTATTCACCTCACCCATCAGATACGAGGCGGAGACCGGTTTTCTCGTCGATACCCGAAAGAATCTTTGGGATGAGGTCAATACCATCGTTAGCAAATATGATGGTGTTTTCTTGCAGGTGCCCGGCTCCAGTGAATTTGGCGACGAGCTATTTGTCGACTTCGCCCATTTGAATGGCTGCGGCGCAGAAAAATTTACGCGTCACATTGCAAAAGAATGGAGCGGGATTGAAAAAAGCAGGAAAGCCCTCCGTGCAGGGAGTTAGCGCCGAACTGATGATGCCGCTTCTGCGGTATTGACCTGTGGGGACCAGCCTGCCCAAACGAAAAAAAATTCACAGGCATACCTTCCGAGGAGACATGCTCCCTCGTTGAGGCCGACAAATGTCACGCCAACCGTTTACAATCCTGATCATATTGTTCAGGTTCTGGATATTGAGCAACCACGGAAACACACAGCAACGGCTATCACGTTGAACATTCAAATGACACTTCGTCAACAAGTATCCCTTTCCATCCTCACATGGAAAGCCCCAGACACCCTTTGCAGAACTCTCCAGACTCTTGAGCCTCTCCGCGAGCTGTTTCATGAGCGCATCATAATTTGCCAGGAAAGCGATCCACGTGAGATTAGTCTGGCCATTCAGTATGGATATCGCCCCATATCCATACCCCATAACGTGGGCATCCAGGAGGGACTTGCACTTGCTGTTGAGAAATCGTCTTCTGAACTGGTTATGGTCCTGGAGAATGACTGCAACTACATTGGCGGCGCGTCCGGCAAAGCCCAACTGGAAACCTGTCTTTCCCTGTTCAAAGCACACAGAATCGATGTCATTAAGCTTGGTGAACTTCCTGCCACTCCCAGAAATAAATATGTGAAATACTGGGGCAGTAAATTTCCGCCAAGAATAACGTTCCTTGGCATGCTCCGCCGGAGGGAGGCCAACGTATATAAAGGTGAGGTTTTAGCCTTTTCCGAATTTGAGCCGAATCTGCTGCCTGAATTCGAGAAACTGTCAGATCATCTTTTTTTGACGAGTTCCAAGTATGCCGTATGGACAAACAGGGCATTCATGGTGAGCAAAAGATTTTTTCTGGGCCAGCTTTTGCCGTTTGCGCGTTCCAATCCGACTTCACGCCTTGTCAACGGCTTCCCGGACCTTGAACATGCCATCAACAGCCCAAGAAACCGCAATTGGTGGCGAAGGAGTGACTTTAAAATTGGACTCGTGAAACCGGGCTTGTTTGGCCATAGACGATATGACAGACCGCCCCAGGACGAGAAACTTGGGCCAAGTGGAATTGCATAACGCTACAGCCAATGAGAGGCCCACAAACCGGTAAAATATAAACTGATTTTCACGAAATACGCCATACCGTCACAATGGAGCATTCAACCTACACTGTCGTTTATGCTTCAGACGACAGGGGCGTCCCCCCCCTCGGCGTAGCCATATATTCATTGCTGTCCAGCGCAGCCGAGACAACAGCTTACAGGGTATACATTCTGTCGAACGGCATATCCAGTGACAACATAAACCGATTAAGTGACATTGCAAAAGGGAAGTATTCAAGACATCAGGTTATTTTCCTGGATGTGTCGGAACTCGCCACTACATGCGATCTGCCTGTAAACGAAAGATGGCCGGTGACAGCATGGACCCGTATTTTTATCCCTGATCTTCTTCCCCGGGATGAGCGGATTGTTTTGTACTGTGATATAGACACCCTTGTATGCCGCGACCTTGCGGAATTATTCAAGACACCGCTTCATGGAAAAGCCATAGGGGCCGTCCTGGAGCACGTTTCCAGCAAAGGATCCCATTTTAATGAGCGACTTGAAATGCCGCTCGATTGCCCGGGTTATTTCAACTCGGGCGTGATGATTCTTGACCTGGAAGCTTTCAGAAAACAAAACCTGATCGAGAAAATATTGCAGTACGCGAGAGGGCATAGCGACAGACTCACATGCCCCGACCAGGATGCGCTAAACGGCACGCTTTGCCATAACCTTCAGCCAATACACCACAAGTGGAACTGGCACGATGGACTGACACGGCTCATCCTCAAGCGCAGCATCAAATCACCCATGAACCGGGGCGCAACACTCGAAGACTCTGTCGAATCAGCACTCCGCCCTGGAATCCTGCATTACCAAGGCCCGAACAAGCCATGGAAATACAATTACAGAATAGAACGGAAACGATACGAAAAAGCCATTATTCAATCCGGTTTTGGAGAATATCCCCTCCCGGAAAAAACAATCCTTAAATTAACAAAACACATTATCTACATCCCAATTTACTGGTTGACGTGGAAAAAAATCAGGAAGCTCGATCTCCATTACCGAACAAAAAAAAGCAATCCCATTCGGCACCATCCAAGCCAACCTGACTAAAATTTTATGCAAACAGCAAACATCCTGTGCTTGAAATGGGGTACCCGCTACGGCCCGCATTACGTCAACACGCTTTATCGCGCCGTCGGCCGTAATCTGAGTCGGCCATTCCGTTTCTTCTGCTGCACGGACGATCCCAGCGGACTCGATGCAGGGGTCGAAATCATTCCTTTCCCGGCCAACCCCGGCATTAAGCGGGGCTGGCCGGATGTACTGGTCAAGCTAATGGTGCTGCAAGATGGTTTTGGTGACCTGCAGGGGACCACGCTGTTTCTCGATCTCGATGTAGCGATCACCGCGCCCATCGACTGTTTCTTCGATTACAAGCCGGGTGAATTCTGCATCATCCACAACTGGGTCCATTGGCGCAAAGCGGCACTTGGTCGCCGTCCGCCGGTTGGCAATTCTTCCATTTTCCGCTTCGAGGCAGGCAAGTCGAATTACGCCTACGAAACCTTTTTGCGTGAAATACACCGTGCCGAAAATCGCAAAATTTTCAACACCGAGCAGGCATTCCTGACCTATGCCCTGGGCAATCCACAATGGTGGCCGGACGAATGGGTACAAAGCTACAAATGGAACTGCCGCCCGACCTTTCCGCTCAACCTGTTCCTCGCGCCCAAATTGCCCAAGGAATGCCGCATCCTGGTATTCCATGGTCGACCAGACCCGGACGAGGCCCTGCGCGGCTATCGTGGACGCAAGATCCACCACCGCATGCTGCCGGCGCCATGGATAGCCGATTACTGGAAGCTGTAATGCTGCAATCACAATTCGATGCCTTCTGGGAAAGGGTAGACGGCGTGCTGGTGGTCAATCTCGACAGCCGCCCCGACCGGTGGCAGGACGTACAAGCCAGGACGGCTGATTTTATTCCCGCACACAAATTGCACCGATTGTCTGCTACGCTGGGCACAGCCTTGCCGGGATTCGGTACGCCACCGTGGTTTCGCGGCCGCAAGCGCGACAGAACCTGGGCTGGCCGCGCCGGATGCACGCTCTCGCATCGCTCGGCGATTGCCCATGCCAGACAGCAAGGCTGGCGCACGCTGTTGATACTGGAAGACGACATCGAACTTGCGCCTGATTTCAGCGAAGTCATCGCCCAACTTCCAACAGCCTTGCAGAGCCACGACTGGGACATTTGCTACCTGGGTTTCACCGACCCGGTTCCTCCTTACAGAACGCTTGCCGAATTGCCTGCCGGGCACAGCCTGTGTGCCGTCAGCGGATGCAGTACCACACATGCTTATTTGCTGAAGGACACCACCTACGACTGGCTTCTCGAACGCCTCCCCGAACCGGGAACGATCTGGCCCTGGACCAGCCGCCACCGTGCAATCGACCGCTGGTATTACCGCAATCTGGCACGGCACTTCGCCGTGTGCGCGGTATCCCCCTCGGTCATCAATCAGCAAGGCGGCTTTTCCGACATTACGCAGCGCCAACACGAAACCGTCCACACCACCCGCGTGCCGGATGCCCGGCACGGTGCGCTGGGCTTTCGCCTGCTCGGCACACTGCGCGGGCTGAGCTTCCGTTTTGCCGAGCCACGCGACTGGCTACGCGGCAAAATCAAGCAATTGCGAGGATTCTGAATGCAGGACCACGCCACCACACACGCCGGCACTTCGCGGCTGCGCATCAAATTTCTCGGCAAATACAAGCCTGGCAAAGACGGCGCCGGGTGGGTGAAGCGCTTTCCCGGCAACCGGCCAGCCTGGGGAAACTGTGATTTTGTCTTCGACCGCGACTGCCGCGATTACGACTGGCTGGTGGTCTACGACGACCTGCCCTCGCTGGCCGGCGAGCGCCACCCGTTGTGGGTGGAAGACCTGACCTGCCCGCCCTCGAACACCCTGCTGCTGCTGACCGAGCCTTCGTCGATCAAGACCTACGGGCGCTTTTATCTGCGCCAGTACCGCTGGATTCTGAGTACGCAGGAAACCTGGGCAACCGGCCACCATCCCGGCCGCATTCTGCAACAACCGGCGCTGATCTGGTTTTATGCAGACAGTTCTCCGCGTGGTGATTACGACACGCTTATGCAGCATGTTCCGCTGACCAAAACGGCTGATCTGTCGACAGTCTGCTCCAGCAAGCGGCAGGGCAACACCCTGCATCGTGCGCGCTACGACTTCACGCAGGCGCTCAAGCAGCAATTGCCCTTCATGGAAATATACGGCCATGGCGTGCGGCCGCTGGCGGACAAGGCCGACGCGCTCGATCCATTCCGCTACCATCTGGCCATAGAAAACTACCTCGGCCCGCACCACTGGACGGAAAAGCTAGCCGATCCGTTCATCGGTGCCTGTATGCCCGTTTACTACGGATGCCCGAATGCCGAGGATTACTTCCCGCCGGAAAGCTTCCTGCGTATCGATATCAACGATCTGGGCGCAGCCACCGAACTTATCCAGCGTGCCATTCGCGATAAAGCCTGGGAGAAAAACCTGCCGGCCATTCTCGAAAGCCGCCGACGGGTGCTGGAGGAATACGGAACGATCGCCACCGTTGCCCGGCTGGTCAACGAAAGGCACCAGGCCCAGTGCAACATGTCGGCGTTGCCCGCTCGCATCCAGAGCCGCCGCCGCCTGCACCGGCAATTAGTGCCCGGCCTTTCATACGCGCTTGAAAAGGCATACGTACGATTCCGGTATGCCTTTCTTGCCTGAAATGAAACCAGCCTTCACATTGAAACGACACGCCAGCATCAAAGGATCCATATGACAAGCATCATCAACAAGCTGATACTGGACAGATTCAGAATGGGATTTTTCCCGACCAAGGCCACCAGAAAATCCGATCTGACCAAGCTCATCAGCAGCTTGCATCCCAAGTCGACAGGGATAGAACTCATCAGATTGGGCCCAAAAGGGGATGGCGGCTATCTTGTCCCAAATGATCTGGAAGGTATCGAGGCCTGCTTTTCACCTGGCGTCAGCGACTCGTCGGACTTTGAACTGGATTGCGCGAACAGGGGCATGACAATATTTCTGGCCGATTATTCGGTCAATGGTCCGGCCACCACGCATGAGAATTTCAACTTCGTCAAAAAATTTGTCGGCGCGACCACATCCGATCATTTCATGACCATCAATGACTGGGTCAGGAATTCATCCCTCAGCGAAACGTCCGATCTGCTCCTGCAAATAGACATCGAAGGCTATGAATACGAAACCTTCCTGAGCATGCCGGACGAACTTCTGAAAAGGTTCAGAATTATCGTCGTGGAATTCCACAGGCTCCATCATCTGTGGAGCGCACCATTTTTCAGACTTGCATCAAGTGCATTTGGGAAAATCCTGCAAACCCATTCCTGCGTTCACTTGCACCCCAACAATTGCCGCGGCAGTTTTTACCTGCAGGGACTGGAAATACCCAAGGTCATGGAATTCACGTTCCTGCGCAATGACCGGTTCGACAAGTATTCCTACGCCGACACCTTTCCGCACCCTCTGGACAGCGACAACACCAGAAACAAAACGGTCAAATTGCCTGAATGCTGGTATGGCGATCCTGGCAAGCCATGAACTTGAGGACGGTTTTGCCTCGCGTCTGCACGCATCGGCTTAAACAGCCTTCCGCGCATTACGCATTCTGAACAGATATCCGCGCAGAAAGCTGCGGAAAGCCTTGTGGGAACGCAGGGTAAGATTTTTTTCCGGTAAGCCGGGATGATACAGGCGCTCCGCCCAGTGGGCCGACCATGCGAAAGGATTGTAGTGGTTCAGAATCAGGCTTCTGGCCTCGGCCAATGCAGATCCCTGTTGAGCGTTCATCCCTGAATCAAGCAATCCGGATATGCGTCTGGCCGCCGTATCGACATCCAGGCCATTGATGGAAATCAGTGCATCGCACGGAAGATAATCACCGATATTGGGGCACCCCAGATAAACCGGATAAGCCCAGCCGAGGTAGGCGTCAGCGAGTTTTTCGGTCCAATAGTTGGGCAGCACGCTGTTTTCGAGCACCAGATGAAAACGGTAAGGCAGAATTGCATCCATCTTGTCGTCGATGGGCTCAAAACCGCGCCCGAAATGCACCAATCGGTTGCCCAAGCGCTGCTTCAATCCTTCGAGCAAGGCCAGGCGCTGGCGCTGGCCTTCGGTCTTGCTGGCGTTCGAGCACACCACGGCGATGCGGTTTTGCTTGTCCGGACAGGCCAGCGCAGTCAAATGATCGAACCCGTAACGATAGCTGTTAGTGCGGTGATCCAGGCCGACATGCCAGTTCAGACCCAGCGCGCTGACATGCAGATGTGGGTGGCGCGATTCGGCATGGCTGTCGACCACATGACCAAACTGTCGGTAGAAGGCTTGAGGATAAAGCTTCTTGGCTAACGGCTCTCCCGCAATAAACAGGCTGTTCTGTGGTGCACAGACAAAGCGATCGCGCGGCCGCGCATTTCCCATCACCACGGAAAAATCTGCGCGTCCCCCCTCATCCGGATTGAAATCAAAGCAGCAGCGGCCCCAACGCAGGCTTGCGCCAGGCGTAAGCAGTTCCATGCCACCCGGTGAGCAGTCCATGTTGGCGCGCACAAGGATTTCATGCTGACTCATCATTCGTCTTTAAACTTGATTGAAGCATTCACGGTGTCTTCAATTCCATCTGGTACTCCGGCACCCAGGTCCTTAACTGGCGCTTGACCGTTGCTTCATCGTAAGTATCTGAGTGCACCAACCAGGCCAGACACTCGACATGCCAGCCGGCGTCAGCTGCGCGGGCCTTCGCCACCCGCAGCTTGGGATGCGGCGTTAGCAGGGTCGATTCGTCATCGGCGAGCAGTTCCTCATAAAGCTTTTCGCCGGGACGCAGGCCGGTGTATTCGATGCGGATGCGGTCTTCGTCCGTGCCGGACAGGCGGATCATGAGTTTCGCGAGTTCGGCGATTTTTACGGGTTCACCCATATCCAGTACAAATATTTCACCGCCCTCGCCCATCAGGCCCGCCTGCAGCACCAGCTGCGCGGCTTCTGGAATCGACATGAAAAAGCGCGTGATATCGGGATGCGTCACCGTCACCGGCCCCCCCGCCTCGATCTGCTTCTGGAACTTGGGAATCACGCTGCCGGACGAGCCCAGCACATTGCCGAAGCGCACCGACACAAAGCGCGTGCCGGTGGGTTGATCAGCCAGGTGCTGCTGCATGGCCTGGCAGGTCATCTCGGCCAGGCGCTTGGTCGCGCCCATGACATTGGTCGGATTAACCGCCTTGTCGGTGGAGATCATCACGAACTTGCCGACCCCAAGCGCCTGCGCGGCCGCCGCCACCACCTGGGTGCCGAGCACGTTGTTCTTCACCGCCTCCCAGGCATTGCCGTTCTCCATCAGCGGCACATGCTTGTAGGCAGCGGCGTGGAACACCACCGCGGGGCGATACTCGGCCATGACCTGGTTTACCCAGACGGAATTTTTCACGTCGCCGATCACCGGCACAATGGACAGGTCGGGAAAGATCTGCGGCAATTCCTGCTCCATTGCATACAGTGCCAGTTCGGACTGCTCGAACAACACCAGCTTTGCCGGCGCAAACCGCGCAATCTGGCGACACAGTTCCGAACCGATCGAGCCACCCGCACCGGTCACCAGAACCACCTGGCCGGTCAGCAACCGGTGCAGGCCGCTGTCGTCAAGTTGGACCGGGTCGCGCCCCAGCAGGTCGTCAAGCTCAATACGGCGTATGTTAGAGACCGACACTCGCCCAGCTACCAGATCCTCGAGCGACGGGATCGTCAGCACATTCAACCCAGCCTCGACGCAGGTTTCCGTAATGCGCTTGCGCACCTCATGCGCGGCTGAAGGCAAGGCCAGAACGATGTCTGCCACCCCCATTTTCGCCGCCCATATCGCCACATCATCCAGCGGCCCCAACACCGGAACGCCATGAACCAGCCGCCCCTGTTTGCCACGCTCGTCATCCAGCAGGCCCACCACATGAAAGCCTGCAGGATTGCGTGCCAGTTCACGCAGCAGAAAATCCGCCGCCGACCCGGCCCCTGCGACCAGTACCGGCTTGCTTCCCGGACGCAACACACTGGTCAGGCGATGCTCTTTCCAGGCACGGTACGCGAGACGGCTGCCACCCATCACGACGAGCAGCAACAGAGGATCGAGAATCAACACCGAACGCGGCACCACGTGACTGACCCGAAACAGGATCAGCACAACAGGAACCAACAATGCAGCCACCCCCACGGCCAGCACGATGCGCTTGAGATCAGGCAGGCTGGCGA
>JBFHXL010000023.1:0-12389 GCA_041599035.1 Thiobacillus sp.
CAACACGGTCAAGGTCGGCAGCATCACGCTCAATCAGGTGGACGGCATGGTTGTCGAGACGGGCCTGAACGTGCCGCTGCTGGGAATGAGTTTTCTGAACCGCATGGAAATGCGGCGCGACGGGCAGACGATGACATTGACGCAGCGCTATTGATGCAATCAGAACGAAACAAGGCCTGCATGGGCAGGCCTTGTCATCGGAGCGGCGGCAATTATTTCTTGGTCTTGTCGCGCTCGATCAGGGCATAGGCGCTGTGGTTGTGGATCGATTCGAAGTTCTCGGCTTCCACGATATACGCATCGATCAGCGGCTCGGCATTCATCGCGGCCGCCACATCGCGCACGATGTCCTCGACGAATTTCGGATTGTCGTAGGCGCGCTCGGTCACGAATTTTTCGTCGGGCCGTTTCAGCAGGCCGAAGAGTTCGCATGACGCCTGGTCCTCGACCTTGCGCACCAGATCCTCGATCCACAGGAAGCCATTGGTCCGGGCGGTGACGGTGACGTGTGAACGCTGATTATGCGCGCCGTAGTCGGAAATCTTCTTCGAGCACGGGCACAGGCTGGTCACCGGCACCAGCACCTTGGTGGTGTGGGTGAAATGGCCCTTTTCGATGGCGCCTATGAAGGTGACCTCGTAATCGAGCAGGCTTTGCACGCCGGAAACCGGTGCGGACTTGTTGATGAAGTAGGGGAAGGTCATTTCGACATAGCCCGATTCGGCTTCCAGCAGCTTAACCATCTGGCGCAGCATGCCCTCGAAGTTCTCGACCGAAATCTCGCGCTCGCGCGTGTTGAGAATTTCGATGAAACGCGACATGTGCGTGCCCTTGAAGTTGTGCGGCAGGTACACGTACATGTTGAAGTTGGCGATGGTGTGCTGGACGCCGTCGCTCTTGTCGGCCACGCGTATGGGGTGGCGAATGCTCTTGATGCCGACCTTGTTGATGGCGATTTGACGCGTGTCGGCCGAGCTTTGCACGTCCGGCATGCAGTCGGTTTCGCAAATCTGGTTCATGGCAGGCTCCTGATGTGAGTAACAGTTTAGACTGAGTATAAACTGTCATAATAGTTGAGTAAACTACTCAGATAATAAAGTCATGCGCTGGCGGGCGGCGTGCTCTATCCCCGCTGGGTCCAAGCCGCAGGCGGCCAGCATGTTTGCCGGGTCGCCATGCTCAATGAAGCTATCAGGCAAGCCCAGATTAAGAATAGACGTATTCATGCCCAATGCAGCCAGCGCCTCGGCCACGCCGGCACCGGCGCCGCCCGCCACGGCATTTTCTTCCAGCGTCACCAGCAGGCGGTGGGTACGCGCCAGTTCCTGCAGCAGATCCAGATCCAGCGGTTTGACGAAACGCATGTCGGCGACCGTGGCGTCGAGCGCCTCCGCCGCGACCAGTGCCGGGGCGACCAGGCTGCCAAAGGCGATGAATGCGACGTCGCGGCCGCTGCGCCGCAGCACGCCCTTGCCGATTTCAAGCGGTTCGAGGCTGGCTTCGATGGCGGCACCGGTGCCGCTGCCGCGCGGGTAGCGCACGGCCGACGGGCCATCATGCAGAAATGCGGTGCTCAGCAGACGGCGGCATTCGTTCTCGTCCGAGGGCGCGGCGATCAGCATGTTGGGAATGCAGCGCAGAAAGGACAGGTCGAAGCTGCCGGCATGGGTGGGGCCGTCGGCCCCCACCAGTCCGGCGCGATCGATCGCCAGCATGACCGGCAGGTTTTGCAGCGCCACATCGTGAATCAGCTGGTCGTAGGCGCGCTGCAGGAAGGTCGAGTAAATCGCCACCACCGGCTTGACGCCTTCGCAGGCGAGGCCGGCGGCGAAGGTCAGCGCATGCTGTTCGGCAATGCCGACATCGAAATAGCGGGTGGGGAATTCCTCGGAAAAACGCACCAGCCCCGAGCCTTCGCGCATCGCCGGTGTGATGCCGACCAGACGCGAATCGGCGGCTGCCATGTCGCACAGCCAGTCACCGAATACCTGGGTGTAGCTGGGCTTGCCGCCGCTTTTTTCACTGACGCCGGTTGCCGGGTCGAAGCGCGATACGCCGTGATACAGGCAGGGGTTGGCCTCGGCGGGGGCGTAGCCTTTGCCCTTTTTGGTGACCACATGCAGAAACTGCGGTCCGTCGAGCTGTTTGATGTTGTCGAGCGTGTCCAGCAGGACGTCGAGGTCGTGGCCGTCGATCGGGCCGATATAGTTGAAGCCGAATTCCTCGAACAGGGTGCCGGGCGTCACCATGCCCTTCATGTGTTCCTCGGCGCGTTTGGCCAGTTCCTTGATCGGCGGCACGGCGGACAGCACTTTTTCGCCGGCGCGGCGGGCAGCGGCATAAAAGCGCCCCGACATCAGCCGCGCCAGATAGTTGTTCAAGGCGCCGACATTGGGGGAGATCGACATGTCGTTGTCGTTCAGCACCACCAGCAGGGGCAGGTGCGTCGCGCCGGCGTTGTTCAGGGCTTCGAACGCCATGCCGGCCGTCATCGCGCCGTCGCCGATGACGGCCACCGCGCGTTGTCTGGACCCGGTCTGCAAAAAGGCCTCGGCCATGCCGAGCGCAGCCGAGATCGAGGTGCTGGAGTGGCCGGCGCCAAAGGCGTCGAATTCGCTTTCGGCCCGGCGCGGAAACCCGGCGATGCCTCCCGCCTGACGCAGATGGTCCATTGCCGTGCGACGCCCGGTCAGGATTTTGTGGACGTAGGTCTGATGGCCGACGTCCCACACGATGCGGTCGTTTGGGGTGTCGAACACGTAATGCAGCGCGAGCGTCAGCTCCACCGCGCCGAGATTGGACGCCAGATGGCCGCCGGTGCGGGAAACCGACTCCAGCAGAAACGCACGCAGTTCGGCCGCAAGTTGCGGCAGATCGCGGGGGGGGAGGGCGCGCAGGTCTGCAGGCGTCTGGAGGGTGTCGAGTAAAGTCGGGGTCATTTAATCAAAATGTTCGTTCCACGACAAAATCAGCCAGCTGGCGGAGTCGTGCGGCGGGGGCGCCCAGATCGGCCAGGGCGGCATGGGCGTCGGCGCGCAGTTCCAGCGCTAGTTCGTGCGCACGCGGGGCGCCGAGCAGGCTCACATAGGTGGGTTTGTTGGCGGCGGCATCCTTGCCCGCCGTTTTGCCCAGGGTGGCGGTGGGCGCTTCGGCATCGAGCACGTCGTCGACCACCTGGAAGGCGAGGCCGATGCATTTGGCGTAATGGTCGAGCGCGGCAAGCGTCGAGTCGGACACCGTGCCGCACTGTGCGCCCAGCAAGACCGAGGCGCGGATCAGGGCGCCGGTTTTGTGGATGTGCATGAACTCAAGTTCGGTCAGGTCGAGCGGCTTGCCCACGCTGGCCAGATCGATCGCCTGGCCGCCGGCCATGCCGCGCGAGCCGCTCGCCTGCGCCAGCAGGCGCACCATTTGCAACTGGGTATCGGCATCGGGTGCCAGCGGGTGCGCGGACAGGATGTCGAACGCCAGGCTCTGCAGGGCATCGCCCACCAGCAGGGCCGTGGCCTCGTCGAATTCGACATGCACCGTGGGCTTGCCGCGGCGCAAGGCATCGTTATCCATCGCCGGCATGTCGTCGTGCACCAGCGAATAGGCGTGGATCAGCTCGACGGCCGCTGCGGCGTGCTGCACGTGATCGGGGCTGGCACCGGTGACGTCGCCGGCGGCAAACGCAAGCAGCGGGCGCACCCGCTTGCCGCCGCCCAGAACCGCATAGCGCATCGCTTCGTGCAGGCGCTGCGGGGTAATGTGGGCAGACGGCAACCACTCGGCCAGCACGCTTTCCATGCGTGCCTGGCAGCCTTGCATCCAGGCAGGAAAATCAGTCATCCGTGTCTTCGGTCTTGAAGGGCTGCAGCACGCCGTTTTCCAGAATGTTCACCTGTTGCTCCGCTTCCGCCAATTGCTGGCGGCAATAGTGCAGCAACTGCGCGCCGCGTTTATAGGCAGTCAGCGATGCCTCCAAAGGCAACTGGCCTGCTTCCATTTCAGACACAATGGTGTCCAGCTCGGCCAGTGCAGATTCGTAATCTTTGGGAAGGATGGCGGTGCGGGGTTTGGCCATTGGGTCTAAATCGGCAGAAGCAAAGCCGGTCATTTTAACAAATTCACCGTCAAGCCGCTTCCTCGGGCTCGCGGCTTACGCGGGTATTTTTCGCTTGTGCCGCTTGCCGCGCCCGCTCCGAAGCGGAAGAGGGGCCGGTTCGGAGCGGGCGCGGCATCCCCCGGTTACACTGTGGCAAGCGCTGTTCAATGAGCCCTTTTCGATGAGTTGCCTGTCATGAAATCTAGCTGGATGCTGGTGGCGGCGGCGCTGTTTGCGCTGATGGGGGTGCTGGTGAAGCATGCTTCGGCAGACTTTTCCAGCGCCGAGCTGGTGTTTTACCGTTCGGTATTCGGTCTGCTCGCCATCTGGAGCGTGATCGCGGTTCATCACCGCCAGTTGCTGGCCCCGCTCGCCACACGGCATCTGTCTGCGCACGTATGGCGGGGACTGTCGGGTTTTACCGCACTGGTGCTGTTCTTCTACGCGATTGCGCGCTTGCCGCTGGCGACCGCAGTCACGCTCAATTACACGGCCCCGCTGTTTCTGGCGGCATTGTCGGCCTGGTGGCTGCGCGAACGCCACGGGCGCGGACTGGTGGGGGCCGTGCTGCTGGGGTTCGTCGGCATCGTGCTGCTGCTGCGGCCGCAGGTTCAGGGGCAGGCCTGGCTGCCCGCGCTGGCCGGGCTGCTGTCGGGCATGCTGGCGGCGGTGGCATATGTCAACGTCAAGCAGCTCGGCAAACTGGGCGAGCCGGAATGGCGGGTGGTGTTCTATTTCACCCTGCTGGCGACGCTGGGCGGCGGCGCGTGGATGGCGCTGGCAGGCTTTCACCGCCCGCAAGCCGACGACTGGCCGTGGCTGATCGGCATCGGGGTGACGGCGACGCTGGCACAGCTGGCGCTGACCCGCGCCTACCATCGCGGGCGTACACTCATCGTGGGTGCGCTGGCCTACACCACGGTGGGCTTTTCTGCCGGGTATGGGGTGCTGCTGTTCGGCGAACATCTGCCCCTGCTGGCCTGGGCCGGGATGGCGGTGGTGGCGCTGGCCGGCATGCTGGCCGTCTGGGTCTCGGCACCTGCGCGCCCGGATTCGCTATAGTTACTCAAATTCAGTCAGAGGGAATATTCATGATCAAGCTCGACGTCAAGGACAACCAGATTGCCGTTTCCGTACTGGGCCAGTTCACCCTGGCGGACTACCGCGAGTTCGAGCAGGCGGTGTGTTACGGGGTTCAGTTCAAGGGTGCGGTCAGCGTGCTGTTCGATTTGAGGGACATGCTGTCGTACAGCGTTGATGTGGCATGGGAGGAACTGAAGTTTTCGCGCGAGCATAAAAACGATTTTGGGCGCATCGCGATTCTGACCGGTGATCAGTGGGTGGCGTGGAGCATGTGGGTCAACCGCCTCTTCATGTCGGCGGATATCCGCCTGTTCGATGATCTGGACATGGCGCAGGCATGGGTGGCGGGAGGCGAACTTCCGGAACCCGCGTGAGGGCGCGCCTTCTGCTCGGTCTGGTCGCGTGCTGGGCTTCCGCACCCGTTGTGGCCGAGGTTTCCTGGCAGCTGATATCGGAAACTCCCGCCGAAGTCATCTCGATCGAACGTTCCAGCCTGCAGCGCAGCGGCGGGCGTGTGAGCTTCCGCGAGCGGCATGTTTTTCGCGACCGCAAGATAGACCCCGGCAGCCTGCGCCCGATTCGCGAAGCGCTCGTCAAGCGTATGGTCGATTGTCCGGGCCGACGCATCGCCACCCTGTCGCGTGCGGTATTTTCCGACGCCGACGTGATGATCAATTACCGCGCGGTTCGCCCGCGCCATGCCGACTGGGTGGCGCTGGCAGAGGACGACCCTGTGTTCAGGCGGGTGTGCGACGCTTTATAAGGGATCGCTGCGGGGCGGCCGGAAAATTTCCCGATCGGCGTAATAAGCCGCATCGGTATTGGCCGGATCCCAGCCCGGAATGCCTTGCACCGGAAGCGGTGCGAGCTGGCGCGGTGACCCGATCGTGCGCAGTGCACTGACGGCCTTTCTCTCCGCGGCTTCGGGATCGAGCGCATCCGCTATCAGCGTCAGGCATTTTCCGGTCATCGAAGGATAGGGCTGGAGCGCTTTTTCCAGCAGCGCATGGCCGACCATCACGAACCGCATGTTGCGCTCGACTTCATCGCGGCGATTCCAGAACAGCGACAGCCAGGCACGTTCAGCCAGCAGGTTTGGCAGGGATGGATCGCGACTGAGCACCCACACGCCGGACTCGTCCAGCACCGTCAGCGCGTCGCGGCGGCGGCCGCGCACGGGATCGGTTTCGAGTGCGATGGCCTCGCCGTGGGCCGCATTCAGCGCAGCCTTGAAGCGCGGAAAGCGCAGCCATACCAGCGCGTTCAGTACGTCATGCCAGGTGTCCGGGCGAGTCGGCACCTGGCCGCTTTGCAGGATATGGGTTTCGTATTCGCGCGCAGACAGGCGCCCGCTCGGCGCAAAAAAACGCAGCGGCAGGCCGCGTGCCTGGCATGTGCCGAGCGCAGCGGCCAGGGCATTGAGTGTATCCAGCGAGGGGAGGGCATGGGACAGCCCCAGTTGGTCGATCAAGGCCCGATAGGGCGCAAAGGCCGGATGGTCGAAGCTCAATGCAGCGATTCGGACAGGGCCTGGCGGTATTGCCGCGTCAGAGGGTGCGCGTTACCCAGCAGTTCGAACAGCGCCAGCAGGCTGATGCGTGCAAGGTCGTGGCGGTAGCTGCGATCGCTGGCGGCAATGAAAAGCAGCTCTTCCATGGCACCGGCAAAATCGTCCGCCGCCAGCAAAATCGCTGCGCGTTGATAGTGCGCATCGAGGTCGCCGGCATTGTGCGCCAGGCGTGCATCGAGATCGGCCAGCGGGGGCGCCTGCCGCGCCGTTTCAGCCAGGCTCAGGTGTGCGTGCAGACGGGCAATCTCGGGTTCCGCGCGCGCTTCGGGCGGCAGGCTGTTGAGCAGTTTCAGGGCTTGTTCGCCCTCGCCCTCGGCCCACAGCAGTTTGGCGAGGTCGCGCGGGATGGCGAGGTTGTCGGGTTCGGCCATGGCGGCATTGGCGAGCAGCATGCGCGCTTGCTCCGTGTTGCCCGATTGCCAGGCAGCCACGCCCAGCGCGTGGGCACGGTTGGCGTCGCCGGCGATGAAGCGATCGAGTGCCTGACGGAAACTGCTGTCGGGATCGGCGCCGTGGATGGTATGGGCGACGTCACCGCGCCAGAAGAACTTCACCGTGGGCACCGAGTTCACGCTGAAGCGGCGCGCCAGTTCGGGCAGCTCGTCAGCGTTCAGCATCACCAGCAGGAATTTGCCGCCGTATTCGGCGGCAAGCTTGACCAGCCGGGGCATCAGCATGAAGCAGGGGCCGGCCTTGGGGGTCCAGAAGTGGACCAGTACCGGGCCCTTGTGTGAATTTTCCAGGACCAGGCGGTTGAAGTTTTCCGCGCTGGCATCGAAGACATAAGGAGAAAGCGTCATTTCAGAAAAAGTGTCCGGTTTGGGCGAAGGTATCGGTGGCGGCGACAAGTTCGCGCGCGATACCCGGTTCGAATGCCGAGTGACCGGCGTCGGGCACGATGACATAGCGCGCCTCGGGCCAGGCGCGCGCCAGATCGTCGGCCGACACGATCGGGCAGACCGCATCGTAACGCCCCTGCACGATGATGGCGGGAATGTCACGGATGCGGTCGACATTTTCGAGCAGGCTGTTGTCGGGCAGGAAAATATTGTTCACAAAATAATGTGCTTCGATGCGCGAGAGCGATAGCGCGGTGTTGTCGCTGCCGAAGGCGGAGACCAGATCGGGGTTCGGCAGCAGGGTGGAGCACGAGGCCTCGAAGGTGGCCCAATGATGGGCGGCGGGCTGGTGCACGGCGGGATCGGGGTCGACAAGGCGGCGATGGTAGGCCGTGAGCAGGTCATGGCGATCGCTGTGCGGGATGAATTCCGCCAGCCGGCGTTGCGCCTCGGGGAAAAAGGCGCGGATACCGTAGAGGAACCAGTCGATCTCGCTTTTCCGGCACAGGAATATGCCGCGCAGTACCAGCCCGCGGCAGCGCCCGGGATGCGCTTCGGCGTAAGCCAGCGCCAGGGTCGAGCCCCACGAGCCGCCGAACACCAGCCAGCGCTCGATGCCGAGTTCGCAGCGCAACGCTTCGATGTCGGCGATCAGATGCGGCGTGGTGTTGTCGGTGAGTTCGCCGTGCGGCGTCGAGCGGCCGCTGCCGCGCTGATCGAACAGCACGATGCGGTAGCGTGCCGGGTCGAAAAAACATCGCTGCTTGGGCGTGGTGCCCGAACCGGGGCCGCCGTGAACGAACAGCACCGGTATCCCGTCCGGATTGCCGGAGGTTTCCCAGTAGAGGCTGTGGATGCCTGCCGTGTCCAGCATGCCGCTGGCATAAGGCATGATCGGCGGGTAGAGCGTGGTTGTTGATGCTTCAGCATCTATACAACCACGGCCTACTCCTTGCGGGTGGAGCGTGGTTGTTGATGCTTCAGCGGCTTTACAACCACGGCCTGCCCCTTGCGGGTAGAGCGTGGTTGTTGATGCTTCAGCGGCTTTACAACCACGGCCTGCCCCTTGCGGGTAGAGCGGCTCAAAATCGGGCATGACGGAGGGACGTGGATCAGATCCCCGATAGTATCGCCCAGCCTCCTGTGATTGGCCATGCATGCGACCGGACTGAAGGTTTGGGGTAAATGCGCCGATAAGGATCACTGCAGTCCTTTTTTCACGATAAATCTACCAAGGAGTGATTGAATGAGCCATGTCGTCAAAGTTGCCCTGCTGGGGCTGGGTGAGGTTGGAGAGAAGTTTGCGGAGCATTTTCTGGAGAAGATTCAGGAAGAGCATGTCAACGTCGAGATCGTCGCCGTCGCCCACCGCAATCTGGAGTCGCCGGTTGCCCTCGGCTTCAGCCACAGCAAGGTGCCGGTGTTCAAGGATGCGATGGAAGTGGTATCGATGGGGGAGAAAGTCGACATCATCTTCGACCTGACCGGGGACCCCGAGTTGCGCAAGAAGCTGCGCGTCGCGCTCCAGGAGAGCCACAACCAGCACACCGTGATCGCGCCCGAAGTGGTTGCGCATCTGTTGTGGAGCTTCTTTGGCGAAGGCGAACTTCCGCGCAGCGGTCAGACCGGTTACTGATGCCGGCATGCCACCGTTTGCTGTGGCTACCCTGGCAGCCTGTTAAGCCTGAGGCCGGCCTGCCGGCCTGTTTGATTCTGGTTGCATGTAAATGAATTTCGCTTTCAGGTTTGCGCAGGCTGCCCATGCCTGCGTGGGCGAACGTTCAGCTATCGGTGCGTAATTAAACACAGCCAGCCAAAGCGGCGTGTATTATTCCTGTTCGGGGCGCGGTCAGTACATGGTCGGCGTGCCGAATCGGGCGTTGGCACTGCTACGCGACAGGCTGGGGGATTTTTCGCTGGTGGGTTTGTTGCCGATGGTGAAATTTCGTATAAACATTTATATGGTTACGCTGGGAAGTTGACCCTGCTTGCCTGATCAAACCGAAAAAATGGAGACACCATGACGCTGCACGCGATGAAAGAGGACGAGGTTCGCCTGCTCAGGGGAGAGATCGAAATGCTGATGAGCGAACGTCGCCGGCTGCTGCAGGTGACGGGTGCGGCGGCGGTATTCGTCGCCAACCTCGACACCGAAAGCCTGCCCGACGAGGCCGATACGATCGACGCTGCAGAAATGCTGGCCGAACAACTCAACGCCCTATCCGAAGAAACACTCAAGGACGCGCTGGAATCGGTGCGCGCCGAACTCGACCCCAAAAAATAACCCGGCTTCACATCTTGCATCGCCTGGCCCTGCCCCTTCCTGCTGAAATCAGGGGCTTTGCACTGGTAGTCGGCCTGACGGCGCTGACCTATGCACTGGCAGGCTGGCTCAGTCTCAATCTTGCGACATATCTGGGCGGAGTAATTGCCGCGGTCTGGCTGGCGGCCGGCATCGGCGCCATGGCGAGTCTGCGTTTCGGCCTGCCCGGGGTGGCGGGGGTGTTGCTGGGATCATTCGCGGTATACAGCCAAATCCTGCAACCGGAAGAGGCTTTTCTGTTGGCTGTCGGCGCGGCAGTCGGCGCGGCGATCATGGGATACCTGCCGCGCTACCTTCAGCCTTTCAGCATCACGCTCGATTACGTATCAAGCGTCGCCAAATTTGCGCTGGTCGCGGCGCCGCTGGGATGTGCGGCCATCGCGCTTGCGGGCGTGTTCACCCTGTACCTGTTTGGCGACCTGCCTGCCAGCCTGGTGCTGCGGGGGGTGTGGGTGGGGTGGCTGAGCAATTTGCTGGGGGTCTATCTGATTGCGCCCCTGCTGCTTACGGCGTCGCGCTGGGACTTGCTGCCGACCGACAAGGGCGCACGCCTGGAAGCCCTGGTGCTGGTGCTCGGCATGGTGCTGCTGACCCTTGTGATGATGCAGTACGTGGTGCCTTTGCGGCCGGCTGAAGTGGTCCTGTTCATCCTGCTTCCGGGCGTCTTGTGGGCGGCGTTGCGGTTTTCGGTGATCGGGGCAAGCGGCGCGATTTTCCTGTCGGCGCTTATCGTCCTGTGGGTGGGGGTCGTCTCCTTTGGCGGGCTCACCGGCGCGACGACGCCGCGTGACGTGTTTGCGCTCCAAGTCAGCATGATGACCATGGCGCTGGGTGGACTGTTCGTGGCGGCCGCGCTGACCGAGCGCCGCTATTCCGAAATGCGGCTGGACATGCTGGCCAATCACGACCCGCTGACCGGACTGCCTAACCGCTCGTATTTTCAGGATTTCCTCGGTCATACGCTGGCGCGTGCGCAGCGTGAAAAATCGCAGGTTTCGCTGCTGTTCATCGACCTCGATCGCTTCAAGAACATCAACGACTCGCAGGGTCACGAAGTGGGGGACCAGGTGCTGCGTGTGGTGGCGAACCGGCTGGACGAACAATTGCGCGCGGAGGATTTCGTCGCCCGGCTGGGCGGGGATGAATTCGCCATCATCCTGACCCATCCGCCCGCCTCGCGCGCCGCCAGCCGGGTGGCGCGCAAGCTGATCAAGGCGCTGGCCGAATCGTTCAAGATCGAGCATCGCCGTTATGCCATCGGGGCCAGCATTGGCATCAGCGTCTACCCGGATGACGGGCTCGACGCCAACACCCTGCTGCGGCAGGCCGATCTGGCCATGTATCAGGCCAAGCAGCGGCGCAGCGGATTTGAATTTTTCAGCGATGAACTGAACACCGTGGCGCAGCATCAGCTGACTCTGGAAACAGGTCTGCGCCAGGTGCTCGAGCGCAATGAACTGGTGCTGGTGTACCAGCCCAAGGTCAATCTTGTCAGCGGCAAGGTGGTGGGCCTCGAGGCGCTGGTGCGCTGGCTTCCGGGTGCGGGTGGCGTCATCTGGCCCGACCAGTTCATTCCTGTAGCGGAAGAAACCGGGCTGATCATGCCGCTGGGTCGCTGGGTGGTGCGGGCGGCGTGCGAGCAGTGGGTCAACTGGCGGGAGGCCGGGCTCGATCCGCCCCCCGTCGCCATCAATCTGTCGCCCCGACAGTTTTCCGACGCGCATTTGATTGACGACATTGATGTCATCCTTGAGGAAACCGGCATGGATTCCGCGTATTTCCAGCTGGAAGTGACCGAGAGTTCCGCAATGGAGAATCCTGTCCGCACCAATAGCATGCTCGATGCGTTACGCCAGCGGGGGCTTCATGTTTACATCGATGATTTTGGCACCGGGCATTCCAACCTGGCCCAGTTGAAGCGGATGCCGATCGACGCGCTGAAAATCGACAAGAGTTTTGTCGACGATGTGCTGACTGACAACGACGACGCCGAAATCGCCGTCGCCATCATTCGCCTCTCGCATGCCCTGAATCTGCGGGTGGTAGCCGAGGGCGTGGAATCGGTCGAACAGGTGGCGTTCCTGAAGCAGAACGGCTGCGACGAAATCCAGGGCTATGTCGTCAGCAAGCCACAGCCACCGGATAAGGTCAGCGAGCTGTTTGCGCAGCGTTTTATTTTCTAGGGTTCTTTAGCCTGCCCCGCCAAATGCCGGGACAGGCGCACCATCCGGGCTGCCCGCGCGCATGATCCGGCTTCCTTTGGGATCAGCCCATCAACTGACCCAGCACGAACGGCAGAATGCCGCCCTTGTTGTAATACTCGACTTCAATCGGCGTATCGATGCGCAGCTTGAGCGCGACGCGCTCGGTGCTGCCATTTGCGCGATGAATCACCAGCGTCACGTCCTGCTGTGGAACGATACCGGACTCGGCGCCTTCGAGATCGAAGGTTTCGCTGCCGTCGAGTTTCAACGTGGCAGCATCGAC
>JBFHXL010000024.1:0-12388 GCA_041599035.1 Thiobacillus sp.
GGGCACGCACCTGAATGTCCTGACCGAAGATGCGCACCCGCTTGGCGCCATCGACCAGGCGCCGGCCGAGTGTGCCCTGCGCCTGAAAGCCGGTGATCAATACGCTGCACTCGGCGCGCCCCAGGTTGTGGCGCAGGTGATGCTTGATGCGGCCGGCATCGCACATGCCGCTCGCGGAAATGATGATGGCCCCGGAGCGAATCTGGTTGAGGGCGATCGACTCGTCCACGCTGCCGATGAAGTGCAGATTCGGCAGGCTGCTGCCCGCCGCCGCGCGCCAGTCGGCGAGACGCCGCCCCTCATCGTCGAACAGCGCCATGTGCTGCATGGTGATGCGGGTCGCTGCCGTGGCCATGGGCGAATCCACGAAGATATCCAGATCGCGCAGCCGCCCCTGGCGTACCAGCTGGTGCAGGGAATAAATGACTTCCTGCGTGCGTCCGACTGCAAACGCGGGAATGATGACGTTGCCGTGTCTGACCCGCAGCGTCTGCTCGATCACCTGGGCAAGCTCCTCCAGGGTCGCCGGCAGGTCCTTGTGCATGCGGTTGCCGTAGGTCGACTCGATGAACAGCACATCGGCCGCCTCGATCACCGCCGGGTCGCGCAGAATCGGCCGTCCCGGCTGGCCGAGATCACCGGAAAACACCAGGGTCGTGGTCTTGCCGTCCTCCGTGACCTGGATCTCGATAATCGCCGAGCCGAGGATGTGCCCAGCGTCGTGAAAGCGGCAGCGGATAGCGGCGTGCGGCGCCAGCCACTGGTCATAGGCGACCGGATTCAACTGTTCCAGGCAGTCCGTCGCGTCCTGTACGGTGTAGATCGGCGTTGCCGCAACCCCGACCCGGCGGGAGGATTTATGTTTACGCAAGGCACGCTCGGCCTCGACCTCCTGGATATGGCCGCTGTCCGGCAGCATCACCGCCAACAGGTCGGCAGTGGCTTGCGTGGTATGAATCGGGCCGCTGAAGCCTTCAAGCATGAGCTTCGGCAACAGACCGCTGTGATCGATATGCGCATGCGTGAGCAATACGAAATCGAGCGCGTGCGGGTCGAAGCCAAACGGCCGACGGTTGCGCGCCGGCGCCTCGCGCCCGCCCTGGAACATGCCGCAGTCCACCAGAAAACGAACCGCACCGGTCTCGATCAGATAACACGAGCCCGTGACCTCGCGGGCCGCGCCACAAAAAGTGACCTTCATGTTGTGCTTCCTTCTGTTTTCCGCGTCTGCTGCGGGGTCGCCGCCAGGCGATCGAGCAGTCCCTGCATTTCCTGGTTGATGGCATCGAACCGGCGCGCATCCGCACGCATTGCCTGCGGCGTCTGGATGTAGCGGCCGGCGACGATCTCGTCGGCGCCATGGGCGATGATCTGGTTTGCGCTGGCCGGCGTCGTTTCCAGATGGAACTGCAGGCCGACGACACGCTCGTCGTAGACGAAGGCCTGATTCGCGCAGCCGGCGCTGTGCGCAAGACGCACCGCGCCGGATGGGATGTCGAAGGTATCGCCGTGCCAGTGGAAAACCTCGAGCTGTCGCGGAAATGCGGCAAAGAGATCGCTTGTTGACGCAGCCTCAGTCGTCTCAATGGGAAACCAGCCGATCTCCTTGTCGGCGTTGGGGTACACCTTTGCCCCGAGTACATCGGCGACCAGTTGCGCCCCGAGGCAAATGCCGAGGACGCGCCGGCCGGCGGCGATCGCCCGTTCGATGAAGCGTTTCTCATCCACCAGCCAGGGGTAACGACGCGCTTCGTAAATATTCATCGGCCCGCCCAGTACCAGCAGCAGGTCCAGCTTCTGTACCGGCGGCAGGCGCTCGCCCCGATAGAATCGCGTCGTGCTGAGCGTATGCCCCTGCCGTCGAACCCAGTCCTCGATGCTGCCTAGCCCTTCGAATGGCACGTGCTGCAAATAATGTATCTTCATCGCGATCCTCGTCCTGTCGCTGCGTCCGCCGCTTGCCGGATGCCGGCATCGGCCCCGAGCGTCTGCCGGTCATACACAAGACGAAACGAAAGCGGCTGTCTCTCCGCCAGATTGGCTACATCGGAAATCGTCAGCTGTCCGGTTTCGGCGTCGATCTGGTAACGCTGAACCAGCCGGGTGCCGCCGCGTATCGTTTTCTCGACCACCAGCACGTCCCCCTCCCAGCCCGCGACCGCGACCTGCTGTTGCGCACCGCCGCTGATGGAAACGCTGGCGCCGCGGAAATCGGTAAAAAGACGCTGCCGCCTGTCGTTTTCGTCGGCAATCAGCAGCAGCGGATCCTCATGAGTGATATCGAGCCTTTCCGGCGTGGCCGTCAGTTCGGACAGCTCCCCAACCGACATCGCGCTGCGTCCGCCGATTCCACCCGCTGAGCCACGACCTTGCTGCCCACTGCCCGTTCCGCCGCCGCGTCCCTGTCTGCCAGAACCGCCGCCCATTCCACGCCCGCCACCGCGCTGGGTCTGCTGCATCGCCTGCATGGTGGCGTCCTTCACCTTTGCCTGCGGGTCATCGCTGGCCTTGGCGTTGAGAACCCAATGGCCGGAAAAATCCGGTCGGGGTTGTGGTTCCGCAGCGGGCGCGGCCAGCGACAGACCGGTCCATGCCAGCCCGATCCAAAGCACCGCGCCGAAACGCGTACTGACTTTCACTGCATGTCGCCCACGGCGTGTTTAATGCGCCGCACCCCGCGCCAAGCAATCGTCGCGATCGCCGTCCAGACCAGCGTGCGCGCAGTCATGGCGATCACCGTGCGCGGCTCGTAGGCACCACCGGAAAGCACGTACATGCCGAAAACGGCAAACACGAAGGCGGTTGCACTGGCAATGGCGATGGCCAGCCCCACCGCCCAGCGCTGCTGCAGCCACAGGCCGATGCCGGCAACGATGTAGGCAAAACCGGCCAGAAAATTGAACCACAGCACGAACGGCACATAGTTGCCCGCCGCAGCACGTGCCGCGTCACCGCCGAACAGGATGCTGCCGCCTTCCTTGAGGGTCAGCAGGCCGAATACAACTGCAAAAAGGGAAATCGCCCAGACACGAATGCCGCGTGCTTGTGTAAAAAGGTTCATCAAATATCTCCTAAGTTGTTGAGATGAATATCAATTACTGTGCGGCGTTTTTAGTGCCGGAAAAATACTCCACCAAGGGCTTGCGGAATTCACTGTGGCAGTTGTAGCAACTGGTCTGGAGTTTCTGGAATGCCAGGATGACGCGCGGGCCATCCTTGGCTTTTGCCGCCTTGCCCAACGCCAGCGCGGCATCGACTTTCTCACCTTCGTAGGCCTTGAATTTCCACATTTGGGTACCCATGAAGCCGAGCAGGCTTACCTTTTCGTTCAGGGGGGGTTGCGGCTGGCCGACGATCTGCGCAGCGTTTTTTTCGACCAAAACCCAGTCCTCGCGCGAGATGCCGTCGGTAATGGCCTGCATGTTTTTGCCCAGATCTTCCATGATTTTATGAAGGACCACGGGGCTCGCCGCTTGCGCGCTGCTGATGGCAAGCGCCAGGCAGGCTGAATAAAAAAAGAAATAGACGAGCTTGCGCAGCACGTTCATCTCAGACCATCCGTTTCTTGAAACGAAGCGAGCTCACCAGCAACAGCGTCGTTCCCAGAACCGCCAGCGCGGCAAACTGGGGCCACAGGATGTCCCAGCCACTACCCTTGAGGAAGATGTCCCGGATGATGACCAGGAAATAACGCAGCGGATTGAGATAGGTAAGCCACTGCGCCGGTTCCGGCATGTTCGAGATCGGGAACATGAAGCCGGACAGCAGCACCGCGGGAAGATAAAAAAAGAACGAGGACATCAGCGCCTGCTGCTGAGTCTGGGAAATGGTGGAAATAAACAGGCCGATGCCGATGGTCGACATCAGGTACAGCCCGGCACCGAACAGCAGCAGCCCCAGGCTGCCGTGGATCGGCACATTGAACCAGTTGATTCCGATAAACGTGACCACCAGCACGTCGATGAAACTGATCAGCACAAACGGCAGGGTCTTGCCGAGGATCAGTTCGAACGGCCGGATCGGCGTCACCATCAGCTGCTCCATGGTGCCGATCTCGCGCTCGCGCACGATCGCCATGGCGGTGAGGAGCAGCGAGATCAGCAGCACCACCACGGCGATCACGCCGGGCACGTTGTAATAGCGGCTCTTCAGATCGGGGTTGAACCAGGCACGCGACCGCAGCTCGATGGGGTCGGCCTGCGGCTGCGCCAGCTGGGTCAGCTCGATCGGTGCTGAGCGCGCCCGCGAAAATTCCTGGGTAATGCGCTGGGCGTAGTCCATCGCCACCGTACCGGTGTTGGAGTCGGTGCCATCGATGATGGTCTGGATGACCGCCTGCCGGCCCGAGCGCAAATCGTCGGCGAAGCCGCGGTTGATCTGGATGCCGATAATGGCCTCGCCGCGGTCGAGCAATTCGCCCAGCCGTTGTGGATTGTTGGTGCTGTCCACCACGGTGAAATAGCCGGAGGAGGTGAAGCGCTCGATCAGCGCGCGGCTTTGCGGGCTCTTGTCGAGGTCGCACACCGCGGTCTTGATGTGGTCGACGTCGGTGGTCACAGCATAGCCAAACATGATCAACTGGACCACCGGCATGACGAAGATCAACGCCTTCATGCGCGGGTCGCGCAGCACCTGGATGAATTCCTTCACCAGCATGCGATAGATTCGTTCCCACATAATGCCTCCGTCAGGCCAGTTTCTTGCGGAACTTGCCCAAAGCAACGGAGAACACCACCGCTGCGAACAGTCCGAGGAAAATCAGGTCGCCCGCCACAAAGGAAGGTGGGCTGGCCTTGAGAAAGATGTTTTTCAGCACTTCGACAAAATAGCGCGCCTGCACCACATGGGTGACCACCTGCAGGAAGCGCGGCATGTTGTCGATGGAATACAGAAAACCGGACAGCAGGAAAGCCGGCAAAAAGGTGACCACCATCGCCAGCTGGCTCGCCACCAGCTGCGACTTGGCGATGGTGGAAACCATGATGCCGAGGCTCAGCCCGCCGATCAGAAACATCGCAGTGACGCCGAGCAGAAAGAGAAAACTGCCCCTGAGCGGCACGTCAAACACCCATACCCCCATCGCCACCGAGAACAGCACGTCGGCCACGCCGATCACGAAGTACGGCGCCATCTTGCCGAGGAACAGTTCGATCGGCTGCACCGGGGTGGCGATCAGCTGTTCCATGGTGCCGCTCTCCCACTCGCGCGAGACCGTAAGCGAGGTGAGCAGCGCGGTGATCACTGTCATGATCACGGCGATCAGGCCGGGGATGATGAACCAGCGGCTTTTCAGCTCGGGGTTGTACCAGACCCGCAGGCGGTTATCCACGGCGAGTTCGATCCCGCCGCCCAGTCGGGTCACGCTGAATCGCTTGGTGATGGCCTCGGCGTAGCCCATGGCGATGGTTGCGGTGTTGGCGTCGGAGCCGTCGGCCAGCAATTGCACCTGGGCAGTACGGCCCTGCTCCAAATCGCGCGCGAAATGCGATGGAATCACCAGCGCCAAATGCGCGCGGCCCTGGTCGATCAGAACGCGGGCTCCGGCATAACTTTCCACCGCCGCGACCACGCTGAAATAACTCGAAGCCGGAAAGCCTTCCAGATAATGGCGACTGGCAGCACTCTTGTCCTGATCGTAGACGACGAGGTTGAGCGTCTTGATGTCCATGGTGATGGCATAGCCGAACAGGATCAGCAGGATCAGCGGCATCAGGAATGCCATCGCCAGCGAGCGCGGATCACGAATGATGTGGATGAATTCCTTTTTCACCAGCGCCCGCAGCCGGATCCAGGAAAAGCGACGGTTCGTCATGCTTTCGCTCCCTGCGCGTGCTGGCGGTCGTCGAGTTCGATCAGCGAAACGAACACATCCTCCAGCGAAGGGGTGACCTGCCGGATGTCCTGAACGGCGAAGCCCTGCTGCGCGAGAAAATCGCCCAGCGCCGGCGTGGCCGTGGCCGCGTTGCCGACCACTGCGTGCAGGGCGTCGCCGAACAGAGCCGCCTCCTGCACCAGATCCGAGTCTTCCAGCCGTTCCAGCGCATCGAAGGGACGGTCGAGGTGAATTTCAATAATATCTTCGGGAATCATCTTCTTGACTTCGGCGGGCTTGCCCTTGGCGATCATCCTGCCACGATAGATCAGCGCCAGTTCGTCGCAGTATTCGGCTTCTTCCATGTAATGGGTGGTGACGAACACAGTGGTGCCGCGATGCGACATCTGCGCAATCAGGTCCCAGAACTGGCGCCGCGACAGCGGGTCCACGCCCGAGGTCGGTTCGTCGAGAAACAGGATCGGCGGCTCGTGCAGCACCGCGCAGCCCAGCGCCAGTCGCTGCTTCCAGCCGCCTGCCAGCGAGCCGGTGCGGTGGCGCCGCTTATCGGTCAGTCCGGCCATCTCCAGCACCCAGTTCTTGCGATCCATGCGCTTGACCCTGGGCACATTGTAGATGCCGGCATAAAAATCGATGTTCTCCTCCACGGTGAGATCGTCGTAGAGCGAGAATTTCTGCGACATGTAGCCGATTTTCCGCTTGATGCTCTCGGACTCGGTCATGACGTCGAAGCCCGCCACCCGGCCCGCACCGGAACTCGGCAACAGCAGGCCACACAACATGCGGATGGTGGTGGACTTGCCCGCGCCGTTGGGGCCGAGAAAGCCGAATACCTGGCCTTTTTCCACGGTGAGCGAGATGCGGTCGACGGCGACGAAATCACCGAACACCCGGGTCAGCTCATGCACTTCGACGGCGTGTTCCTTGCTCATGCCGCCGCCTCGCTGTCATCCTGGGTCACCTGACGGATAAACACATCCTCCAGCGTCGGCGTGATGCGCTTTTCCGCCAGCACGGCGATACCGGCGTCCTGCAGCACCGTCCGGGCGTGTTCCGCTTCGCCCTCATCGCCGGCATACAGATGCAGCATGCCGCCGAACAGGCTGATGCGGTTCCAGCCCAGCTTTTCGGCGAGGGCTTCGCGGGCGGCACGCGGATGCTCGGTTTCCAGTTCCAGCAGCAGGCCGGGGATACCTTCTTTCAGTTTCTTCGGCATGTCGCACCGAATCAGGCGGCCACGGTGCATCAGGCCGACGCGGGTGCAACGCTCCGCCTCGTCGAGATAGGCGGTGGAAACGAAGATCGTCACCCCCTCCTTGAGCATGGCGTAAAGAATGCGCCAGAAATCGCGCCGCGACACCGGGTCGACGCCGTTGGTAGGTTCGTCGAGGAACAGGATTTCCGGCTTGTGGATGAGGGCGCAGGCCAGGCCCAGCTTCTGCTTCATGCCGCCCGAAAGATTGCGCGCCAGGCGCTTCCGAAACGGGGTCAGATAGGAGAAGCCGAGCAGGCGTTCTTCCAGCGGCTCGCGCTCGCGCCGCGGTACCTGGTACAGGTCGGCATAGAAGCGCAGGTTCTCCTCCACCGTGAGATCGCCGTAGAGGCCGAAGCGTTGCGACATGTAGCTGATGCGGGACTTGATCTCTTCCTCGCCGCCGTGGATCGGAAACCCGGCCACCGTCGCGCTGCCTTCGCTTGCAGCGAGAATGCCGGTCAGCATGCGCATGGTGGTGGTCTTGCCGGCGCCATCCGGGCCGACCAGGCCGAAGATTTCGCCACGCTTCACGTCCAGATTGAGTCCGCGCACCGCCCACATGTCACCAAACGCGCGGCCGAGGCCGGCGGCCTGAATGGCGATATCGCTCATGTCATGTCTCCGTACGCTGTGAGCAAGGCGTCACGTGCAGGGTTCTGGCAGATTACGTCAACGATGACGGGGTCGAACTGGCTGCCCGCGGACTGGGCGATTTCGCCCAGCGCCAGGCTGGCCTTGAGCCCGTTGCGGTAGCTGCGCTGGGTCGTCAGGGCGTCGAATGTGTCCGCCACGGCGATGATGCGTGCCGCAAGGGGGATTTGGGTGCCGCGCAGGCCATCCGGATAACCGCTGCCGTCGAAATGCTCGTGATGATGGCGTACTGCCATGGCATGCCGGCGCAGGGGCGGAATGGAGTGAAGAATGTCCGCCGCCGCTACCGGATGTTTCTGCACTTCGGTGAACTCTTCGATCGTGAGGCGACTCGGTTTCGTCAGGATGTGGTCGGGAATGCCGATCTTGCCCAGGTCGTGCAGCAGCGCTGCCTCGCCGACTGCATCCACCTCGGCCGCAGGCAGGTCCATGGCCTTGGCAATCAGGCGGGCATAGCGGGCCACCCGCTGTCCATGGCCGCCGGTGTAGGCATCCTTGAGCACGAGTGCGCTGTCATAGGCGAGCAGCATGGATTCATACCCGCGTCGGTTTTCCTGCATCAGGCCAATCACCATGCGCCGGTTGGATCGCAGCAAGGTCGCCCACAGAGCCGTGGCAAGCAGCAGGTAAACAACGACGCGCACCAGCATGGGCATGAACCCGTAGCGCTCGGCCATCCCCAGATAAAAGGCGCCTGCCTCACCCACCGCCACAATCGTTGCACCCGAAATCAGGTAGAACAGCAGGGCGGTGCGGTCGCGCCGCTCCAGATGCTGCAGCATCTGCCCGTCATGATTGAAGATGCTCGCGACAGGAATCACTGAACAGCCCCACCCTCAGCCTCGATAAAAACATCAGCCGGCATGCCGGGCTTCAACGTGCCGTCGCGGTTATCCAGCGTCACGTTCACCGCGAACACCAGTTTCACCCGCTCTTCCTGGGTCTGCACGTTCTTAGGTGTGAATTCCGCCTGTGACGAGACATAGCTCACCCCGCCCGCAAATTCACGATCCGGAAAAGTGTCGATCTTGATTTTTGCCGCAGCGCCCAGACGCACCTTGCCGATCTGGTTTTCCGGGATATAGACCCGCACCCAGGGTTTGGAAATATCGGTGACTGTCACCACCGGACGCCCCGCGCCCAATGTTTCACCCACTTCTGCATGGGTGCGGGTGACCACGCCCGCCACCGTGCTTTTGACCTGCAAATCCTCCCTGGCCACACGGGCGGCGGCCACGGCGGCCTGTGCTTCGCCGAGTTGCGCCCGTGCCGTGTTGATGACCCCGGGACGATAACCGCCCTGCAGCAGCTTGAGCCGTTCCTGCGCGGCGCGATGTTGCTGCGTAGCCACGATAGCAGCGGTGCGGTCATTGTCGCGACGCTGCTGGCTGGTGGCGCCGCCCTGAAAAAGCGCTTCGGAGCGACGTGCTTCTTCTTCCAGATTGGTCTGATTGGCACGGGTCTGCGCGACCAGAGCTTGCGCCTCGGCGATCTCCTGCGGCCGGTAGCCCTGCTCCAGATCCCTGAGGCGCGCCTCGGCGGCCTGCTGTGCGGCTTCCGCCTGATGCAGGCGAGCGACCGATTCGCGCTCATCAAGTGCGGCCAACAGTTCGCCCGCCTTGACCAGACTGCCCTCCTCGACCGGCCGCTGGCTCAGAATGCCCGCCACCCGAAATGCGGCGGCCACTTCAGTGGCGTCCACCGTGCCCGAACCAAACACCGTGCCGGTATCCTGCGGCGCAGCCCAAGGCGCAAAATACGACAATGCCGCCACGCCAATTCCTGCCACCAACGCGCCGGCGATGATCAATTTTTTGTTCATAGTTTTGCTCCTTGCTTGATGAGATGCCCTGAAGGACTTGCACCGGCAAGGCCAGAATTGTTGAATCTGCTTGCTGCGCCGTGCTGTGCGACGGCTCCGTTGCCGCCATCCATTCCCCAACGGTGCCATGCAAGATAGTGCGCAAGCTCAGACTGGGCGTTACCGGGAACGGGCAGGGCGGCGGCGTCTTTGTTGCTGTCCGGCAGTGCGGGTTTGAAGCTGTCGGCAGCAAGCCCGCCTGTCATGCGCAGCAGTCGTGCCTGGCTTACCGTGATGTCATACCCCGCCTGGAGGCGGCTCGCGGTGGCCGACCACAATGCGGATTCCGCACTGAGCAGATCGGTGATGGTGTTCTCCCCGCTGTGGTAACGCAGGGTTTCGATGCGCAGCGCCTCGCCGGCCTCGGTTTCGCCCTGAATGGCCGCCTGCAGCCGGGCTTGTGCTTCAGACAAGGCGCCGAATGCCTGCTCGATCTCGCTGGCGATACGGTTGCGGGCATCTTCCTGCAGCAGGGTGTTTTGCCGCTGCGCAAGTCCGGCCTGCTCCACCCGACGCTTACGAATATCGCCATCGAACAGTGGCATGGACAGCTGCACACCCAGCTGCCAGTCATCGTAGCCATCCCAGTCGCTGCCCGCGCTTTCCTGTGCCTTGGCCACCAGATTGATTTGCGGCAGCCGTTCGCCACGGGCAATCGTGGTTTTTTCCTGTGCCGCCTTGCCGGCAGCGACCAGCCCCAGCATGTCCGGACGGTGCTGCACAGCCTGATTTTTCGCTTCTTCGATCGAAGCCGGCAAGGTGGGAGCAGTCTTGCCCGGATCGGCCAGGGTCGGGGCAAGACCGCTTTCACCCAGCAACGATGCCAGCAGCGACAAGGCGTCCTTCTCGCCCTGCGTGATGGACACCTTGTCGTAGCGTGCCTGCGACAGCTGGGTCTGCAGGCGGATCAGTTCGAGCCGTGCGGCGCGGCCCTGCTCGATGCGCAAGCCGATGTTCTTTTCCTCCTGCTGCAGCATTTTGATGCGGGCATCCAGCACCTTGCCGAGCTGCCCGAAATGCAGGGCCTTGGTATAGGTGGCGACGACATTGAACAGCAGATCCTGCCCGCTGGCACGCAGCGCCTGGGCCGACGCCTCGCGGTTGTGCGCGGCCAGCGCCTCCCCTGCGATCAGCTTGCCGCCACTGTAGAGCGGCAGCGACAGGGCCAGGCCGATATTGCTCACATCCCTGTCCAGCGGCGGGAAGACACCGGCTTCCCGGATCGGCGTGACAAGCGACGGATAGGCATAACGGGTATAGCCGGCATTGAGGTCCAGTTTGGGCAGGTGCTGCCCGCGCGCAATGTCCTGCTCCAGCGTCTGCCGGCTGAGCTCGACCTGCTGGCTGCGCAGCGCCGGGTTGGTCCGGGCGGCCCGCTCCATTGCATCCCACAGCGAGAGAGGCTCGGCAGCGCCGGCAGTTGCGCTTGCGGCGAGAAAGAGGGCGGTCAATAAGCGTGACAGGGGTTTCATGTTTGATTCCATCCGAAATAGGCGGGGATATAAATGAAGACCGGCTTTGCTCCTTGTATCGACGCGGCCATCCCGGCTCGGTAAAGCGCAATGGCAAGTACCGCTTTTTTGAATAGTTCATCGCGCGCGAACAGGCCCGTGTCTTTTCCGGGCACCACGCCCTGAACCAGGCCGCCAACAAAATGGGCGGCGAAACGAGAGGCCATGCCGGAACCTCCGCAATGGGCCCGAGCACGACGAGGCACCAGCCACAACTGAAGCAAGTCGTTTTTATCCGGGTCGGGATCGCTTTCGAGCGGGCCGGTTTCATCCTGCCGGCTCTTCCCGGTCGCGCACTGACTTGACTCGACGCTGGATGGCATTGCCCGCTCGAGCCGAGGCTCGCCATCGGAGAAAAGGTAATGGCGGCTGGTTTCCAGCCATTGCGCCAAATGTGCTTGCTTGAACCTGCCTGTAGTGTTCATGTTGATGTCCCCATTCAGTTTCGTGGCGCGCGGTCACATCCGGCTGCCACGGTATTACCCGGCTGATTACACCATCGCATCAAGCACAAGCTGAACAGCGCATGCTGCAATAATGAATTGGGGTCTGGGCTTGTTCATGATTCAGTCCGGGCGTGAATGAATAAAACGGATAAACCCGAAGGTTCGATTCCGCTGCAGTGAACCGAAGTATCCCGGCCAGGCGTTTCCTGCTTCTTTCATGCCTGTTACAGGTTGTTACAGGTTGTTTCGTGGCAGGCATTCGGGACAACCACACGGTAAGATGCCTCTCATGCACCTGGCTTGCGGACAGGGCAGACTTGAGCGTAATGAACAAAGACAAAGCACAACCCATTCTGATGGAGGGGTGAGGCATGCGCACAAAACCTGATGAACCCAACGCATCGACCGGCCCGTCTGTTTCCGGCACAAAGCAGAAAAGCTCCCTGCTGATTGTTGACGACGATGCGGAATTGCGGGAGCTTCTGCTGCGTTATCTACAAACCAACGGGTTTGAGGTAAGCGCGGTCGCTGACGGACTGGCCATGGAACAGCATCTCCAAAGCCGGCCCGCTGACCTGATCATCCTGGATCTGATGCTGCCCGGTAAAGATGGCCTGGCGATTGCCCGGGAGCTGCGAAGCTCGGGAGATTTACCTATCATCATGCTGTCTGCGCAAGGCGACGAAGTCGACCGTATCATCGGACTGGAAGTTGGCGCTGACGACTACCTCGCCAAGCCTTTCAATGCGCGTGAACTGCTGGCGCGCATTCGCGCTGTCCTGCGCCGCAGGACTTCTGACAACACATTGGAAACACATGCGCCGGAAGAAC
>JBFHXL010000025.1:0-12181 GCA_041599035.1 Thiobacillus sp.
CCGGAAAATCAAGCGCGCCGGCCGCAACGGGTCGGCTCAGGCGCCGGCAAGCAGCGGCACCAGTTTGCCGGCGGCGTCGAGCGCCGAGGTGTCGTCGAACCCGCCGACGTGGGTGTCGCCGATGAACACCTGGGGCACGGTGCGGCGACCGCCGGAGCGGGTCATCATTTCCTCCTGCCTGGCCGGGTCGAGGTCGATACGGATTTTTTCGATTTCCGTCACGCCACGGCTTTTGAGCAAGCGCTCGGCAGCGACGCAATAGGGGCAGACAGCGGTGCAGTACATGACGACTTTGGCCATAGGAATTCCTTTTCTTGATTACTTGTGGACCGGCAGGTTGGCGCGTTCCCACGCGATGATGCCGCCAGCCTGATTGTAGACGGTCTCGAAACCGGCTTTTTTCAGTATGCCGCAGGCACGCGCCGAGCGCTGGCCGCTGCGGCAGGTGACCAGAATCGGTTTGGACTTGAATTTTTCGAGTTCATGGATGCGGCTGGCCAGCTGCTGCATCGGGATGTGCTTGGCCTTGGGGATGTGGCCGGATGCATATTCCTTGTCCTCGCGCACATCGAGCACCAGGGCGTCATCGTTAAACAACCGGGTGGCTTTCAGCGTGTCGGCCTCTTCGATGCCGGAGAGCCGTTTGCCGACGAAGGACCAGGCCAGCATGACGCCGGAAATGGCCGACAGGGCTACCAGCATCCAGTTCTGCTGCAGAAATTGAGCGTCCATGGTTGCCCCCGCTTACAGGCCGCAGCCCGATTGGGCGCCGGCTTTTTTCAGCATGATGTCCAGCGGGCAGAAACGGGTGAGGCCGGACTGGAACAGGTTGAAACCGACGAAGGCGGTGAACCAGAGCCAGGATATTCTGCTCATGTCGACGCTGCCGGAAAAGTGCGCCAGCGCCAGCGACAGCATGATGAAGGCGCCCGCAATGATGCGGACGAGACGTTCGACGGTCATGATGAAACTCCTGATGATTGAGAAGCAAACGTGCGGTAATTCGCGGCGTAGTACAGCACCGGGATGACGACCAGCGTCAGTAAGGTGGAGACGAAGATACCAAAGATCAAGGATACCGCGAGACCCGAGAAAATGGGATCGTCAAGAATGAAGAAGGCGCCCATCATGGCCGCCGCACCGGTCAGCACGATGGGTTTGGCGCGGGTGGCACCGGCCTGGATCACCGCTTCCTGAAACGCCATGCCGCCGCGAACCTGCTCGTTGATGAAATCCACCAGCAGAATCGAGTTGCGCACGATGATTCCGGCCAGCGCGATCATGCCGATCATCGAGGTGGCGGTGAACTGGGTGCCGAGAAGGGCGTGTCCCGGCATCACGCCGATGAGGGTGAGCGGGATCGGCGCCATGATGATCAGCGGCGTGAGGTAGCTCTTGAACTGCGCCACCACCAGGATGTAGATCAGTATCAGCCCGAATGCGTAGGCGAGACCCATGTCGCGGAAGGTTTCATAGGTCACCTGCCACTCGCCATCCCACTTCAGGCTGAATCCGGCGTAGGGGTCGGGCGGTTGGCGGATGAAATATTCGGCCAGCGTCCCGCCTTGTTCCAGCGGCCTGTTTTCCAGCGCAGCGCGCATGCCGAACAGGCCATACAGCGGCGAATCCAGTTTGCCGCCGGTGTCGCCCAGCACGAACACCACCGGCAGCAGGTCCTTGTGGTAGATGGTTTTTTCGCGTGTGCTCGATCGCACGTCCACCAGTTCGGACAGCGGAATCAAGCGGCCGTCGTTGCCGCGCACGGTCAATTTAAGCAGTTCGTCGAGGTGCGACTGGCGTTCGGGCGGCAAGGTGATGCGCACCGGGACCTCGTACTTGGCGCCGCTGCCGTGGATGGGTGTGACGTTTTCGCCGGACAGCCCCATCTTCATCGCTGCAACGATATCCTTCTGCGCCACCCCGGCGACTGCGGCCTTGTTCTGCTGCACGTGCAGCACGAAGCGCTGGGCGTCGTCCTCCACCGTGTCGTCGATTGCGACAATGCCGTCAGACTGCTCGAACACCTTGCGCACCTGCTTGGCGACCCGGGTTTGCGCGTCGTAATCGGGGCCGTATATTTCGGCGACGATCGGAGAGATCACCGGCGGGCCGGGCGGCACTTCGACCACCTTGACGTCGGCACCATGCTTTTTGGCAATGGCTTCGATGGCAGGACGAATCGCCTGTGCAATCTCGTGGCTCTTGCGGTCGCGCGCATGCTTGTCGACCAGATTGACCTGCAGATCGCCGACCTCGGGGCCGGAACGCAGGTAATACTGCCGCACCAAACCGTTGAAGTTGATCGGTGCTGCGGTGCCGGCATAGGCCTGGTAATCGGTCACTTCGGGTACCTGGGCGACGGTTGCCCCCATTTCGCTCAGCACCTGTGCGGTTTTTTCCAGCGGCGTGCCCACCGGCATGTCGACGACGATCTGGAATTCCGACTTGTTGTCGAACGGCAGCATTTTCAGGATGACCAGCTGGACCATCGGCAGCGCGACCGAGACCAGAATGGCCACCCCGATCCCCAGCCACAGCATGCGACGGGCACCCTTGCCCTCGTTGCCACGCAGGAATGGGGTAAGGCGGGTGCGGAACAGGGCCGTCAGCTTGTTGTCGCCCTCGGCGTGGGCGGCATGCGCTTCCTGCTTGATCAGCTTCAGGGCCAGCCAGGGGGTGACGATGAAAGCAATCGCCAGCGAGATCAGCATGCCGATCGAGGCGTTGATCGGGATCGGACTCATGTACGGCCCCATCAGGCCGGACACAAACGCCATCGGCAGCAGCGCGGCAATCACGGTCAGCGTGGCGAGAATGGTGGGGCCGCCGACTTCGTCGACCGCGCGTGGAATGATTGCCTCCAGCCCGTCGTGGTCGAGGTTCATGCGGCGGTGGATGTTTTCGACCACCACGATGGCGTCATCGACCAGGATGCCGATCGAGAAAATAAGCGCGAACAGCGACACCCGGTTGAGCGTGAAGCCCCACGCCCACGAGGCAAACAGCGTGGCCGCCAGCGTCAGCAGCACCGCTGCACCGACGATCAGGGCCTCGCGTTTGCCGATGGCAAACAGCACCAGCAGCACCACCGAGGCGGTGGCGAAAATCAGCTTCTGGATCAGTTTCTTGGCTTTTTCGTCTGCGGTGGCGCCGTAGTTGCGGGTGACGCTGACCTCGACGCCTGCGGGCAGCACGCTGTTGTGCAGCTCGTTGATGCGGGCGATCACCTTTTGGGCAACATCGACCGCGTTTTCGCCTGGTTTCTTGGAAATTGCCAGCGTCACCGCCGGATAGGTCTGGCCATTGTCGGCCTTGTCGGCACCGCCTGCGCCGGGGCCATGCCAGACGTAGCGGGCGGGCTGCTCGGGGCCGGCGACGACGGTTGCGATGTCATTCATGTAGACCGGGCGCCCCTGCGTGACCCCGACGACCAGTTGCCTGACGTCGTCGGCCCCGCTCAGGAAGGTGCCGGTCTGCACCAGAATTTCCTGGTTGCCCGACACCAGCGTGCCGGATGGCTGCGCGGCATTGGAGACCTGCAGCGCGTCGCGAATATCCTGGGCCGAGACGTTAAATGCCGCCATCCGATCGGGGTCCATCATCACCCGCACTGCGCGGCCGGGGCCGCCGACGGTGGTGACCTCGCGGGTGCCGGCGATGTGCTTCAGCTCGATTTCGGCTGCGTGCGCCACCTGTTCCAGTTCAAAGGCGCCGCGGTTTTCGTCGCGCGTCCACAGGGTGACGGTGACAATCGGAACATCGTCGATGCCGAGCGGCTTGATGATGGGTTCGCCGACGCCGAGTTCGGCTGATACCCAGTCGCGGTTGGCCTGGATGGTGTCGTACAGTCGCACCAGCGCCTGGGTGCGGTCCTCGCCGACCAGATACTGCACGGTCAGTATCGCCATGCCCGGCTTGGATACCGAATAGATGTGTTCGATGCCGGCGATCTGCGACAGCACCTGCTCGGCCGGGGTGGCGACCAGAGCCTCCACGTCTTTCGCCGAAGCGCCGGGGAAGGGAATGAACACGTTGGCCATGGTCACGTTGATCTGCGGCTCTTCCTCGCGCGGCGTGACCAAAATGGCGAACAGCCCCAGCAAGGCCGCGATCAAAGCAATCAGCGGCGTGAGCTGGGAGGTGAGAAAGAAACGGGTGATGCGTCCGGAGAAGCCCATGCGTCTTCCCGTTTATTGGCGCGGCTGGTTGGCGGCGCTTTTGGCGTAAATCCCCGCCTTGACCGGCTCGAGCGCGATGACCTCGCCCGGATTCAGGCCCGCCAGCACTTCCACCTGGCCGCGCGCATCGGGCGAGCCGAGGCGGATCTGGCGCAGACTGACCCGGTCCTGCTGGACCACGTACACCGCCGTGATTTCCGAGCGGCGCACCACCGCGCTTGCCGGAATCGTGAGCTTGCGTGCGCTGCCCATCGAAAAATGGGCGCGGGCAAACAGGCCGGGGATGATGCCCTCCTGGTTGGCGGGCAGGTCGATACGCACCGTGACCGTGTGGGTGGCCGCATCCGCCGACGGCAGCACGGTGACGCCGGCGGCATCAATCCACTGCTTGCGCGCAGGAATTTCGATTGCTACCTGCGTTGCCGCTTTCACTGCGGCCAGCTTGTATTGCGGAACGTTGGCAATCACCCGCATCTCCCCGGGGTCAAAGCCGGTCATCAGGGGGGTGCCGGGAGTGACGGTTTCCCCTATCTCGACATGACGGGCAGCGACCACAGCGGAAAACGGCGCGGTGATGACGGTATAGCCGCTTACCGCGGCAGTCTGGCCGACGCCGGCACGGGCGGCGCGGGCCGCTGCCTCGGCGGCGTGGAACTCGGCGGTGGCACGGTCCATGGCAGCCTGGCTGATGAATTTTTGCTGCAACAGTTGCTGCTGGCGCTGGTAAGTGGCGCGCGCATTGGCCAGCGTGGCGGCGGCCTGCGCCACCTGGGCCTGGCTGCCCGCCACCGCGGAGGACAACTCCTGCGCCGACAGCCGCATGATCACCGTGCCTGCCTTGACGTAATCCCCGGCATCGAAATTGATTGCTGACACGCGCCCGGATACTTGCGCGGCAAGTGTCGATTGCTTGACGGCCTCGACTGTCGCTTCGGTCGAATACCCGCTATCGACCATCTGGTATTGCACCGGCGCAACGGCGAAAGGCAGGGCTGCCCACGCGGCCGGCGAGGCAAGGATGAGGCAGACGAGCAAACGGGCGGGGTTGAACACAGACGCACCTCCGTGGAATTGTCTATTAGGATATTCTAATTAACCAGTCTATTCAAGTATTTAAACGGGTTTTTCGGCTGCGTGGCCGGTTCGGAATGTCCTCGCAAGCCAGTATGCCCGACACGGGGGCGTCGATCCACCCTGTGTCAAACCTGCGTGCGACCGGATATGCCATTCAAGCAAAAAGCCCGACCCGCGTTAGCGTGGCCGGGCCTTGCGGGATTTTTCGGGGCTTAATTGGAAAAGCCGCAGAATACGTCGCGCATCATCCCCAGCAGTTTGAGGGTGCGGGTGTCGCCTACCCGGTAAAAAACACGGTTGGCGTCCTTGCGGGTGCGCAGCACGCCCTTGTCGCGCAGGATGGCCAGATGTTGCGAAATATTGCTTTGCGAGGTGCCGACGTGATCGACGATATCCTGTACGCTGACTTCCTTGTCGCCGAGTACACAAAGAATTTTCAGGCGGAGCGGGTGCGACATGGCTTTCATCGCACGCGAGGCCTGTTCGATGTGCTCATCCTTGTCCATGAGATCCACTGTGTCCCAATCAGTTGCCATATTCATTACCTCGATCGTGTGGATGTAGTACCCTGATGCCGCGCAATTTTGTGCTTTGGTCAGCGCGCGGCGCAGCAATATCTACCATTTACACCAAGATTGTAAGCCGCATATAGATTAGCAATCACGCATATATTAAAATAATTCCTCTTGAACGAGTGAGGTTAATTAAATTTTTTCATGAAGAACTCGCCGGTTCTCCTCATCATCCTCGACGGTTTTGGTTGTCGCGCGGAGCGCGCAGACAATGCGATCGCCCAGGCAAGCAAACCCAACTGGGATCGGCTCTGGAAGAATAATCCGCATACCCTTATTCATGCCTCCGAATCCGAAGTCGGGCTGCCGAAGGGGCAGATGGGAAATTCCGAGGTGGGGCATCTCAATATCGGCGCAGGGCGGGTGGTGTACCAGGAGTTCACCCGCATCGACCATGCCATCGAGTCCGGTTATTTCTATACCAACCCCGCTCTTTTGAATGCCGTGCATCTGGCCCGCGACAACGGCAAGACCCTGCATATCCTGGGTCTGCTGTCGGACGGCGGGGTGCACAGCCACGAATTGCACTTCCATGCCCTGCTGGATCTGGCCGCGCGTGAAGGCCTCAGCAAGGTGTGCCTGCATGTGTTTCTGGACGGCCGCGACACGCCGCCGAAAAGTGCCGAAATTTACCTGCGGCGCCTGACCGAAAAAATCGAGCAGACCGGGGTCGGGCATATTGCCTCCATGATTGGCCGCTATTACGCAATGGACCGTGATCGCCGCTGGCAGCGCGTCAAATCCGCCTACGACCTGCTGACGCAGGGCCGTGCCGAGTTTGTGGCCGAGACGCCGCTGGCCGGACTGGAAGCGGCCTACGCACGCGACGAGACGGACGAATTCGTCAAGGCCACCGCAATTCTGCCGCCGGACGGCAAGCCCGTGAAGATGGAGGATGGCGATTCGGTGGTCTTTCTCAACTTCCGGTCCGATCGTGCGCGCCAGTTGTCGCGACCGTTCATCGAGCCGGACTTCAGCGAGTTTGAGCGCGAAGTCACGCCGCGTCTGGCAACGTATTGCACGCTCACGGGCTACAGCGATGACTTTGCCGTCTCGGTGGCGTTTCCGCCCGAGCGCATCAAGAACGGGTTGGGCGAATACATCGCCAATCTCGGCCTCAGACAGTTGCGTATCGCCGAAACGGAAAAATACCCGCACGTCACTTTCTTCTTCAACGGCGGCGAGGAGATTTCGTTTCCGGGCGAGGACCGCGTGCTGGTGCCGTCGCCCGATGTCGCGACCTACGACCTCAAGCCCGAGATGAGTGCGTTTGAAGTGACCGACAAGCTGGTCGCCGCGATAAACAGCAAACAGTATGACGTCATCATCTGCAACTATGCCAACCCCGACATGGTGGGCCACTCCGGTGATTTAAACGCGGCCATCAAGGCGATCGAAACCGTCGACACCTGTCTTGGCCGCGTGGTGGACGCGCAACTGGCGCGTGGCGGCGAAGTGCTGGTGACGGCCGACCACGGCAACGCCGAGCTGATGCGCGATGCCGTCACCGGACAACCGCATACCGCGCACACCCTGAATCTGGTGCCGCTCATCTTCGTCGGCCACCGGCACGCCGTGATGGCCGAAACGGGCGCGCTTGAAGATATCAGCCCCACCCTGCTGAAAATGATGGGCCTGTCACAACCGCCCGAAATGACCGGTGAAGCGCTGGTTCAGTTCGAGTAATTTCGTCTTGACGCGTTTCTTCAGGCTGCGCGCCAAGCTTCTGATCCTGCTGGTACTGTGGGCGCCGCTTTGTGAAGGCGTCAACAAGGTCGATAGCAAGCAATCCGAGCTCGACGCGCTCAAGCAACGCCTGCAAACCCTGCAGCAGGATTTTCGCGATACGCAGGCGCACCGCAAGGAGGCGGCCGACGAGTTGCGGCAATCCGAACGCGCCATCAGCAACGGCGTGCGCCAAATCCGCGAGCTGGACACGGAGCGTCAGCGCGCCCAGAACGACCTGCAAAGCTTGACGCAGCAGGCCGAGGCGACCGCGGCACGCATCCGGCAGCAGCAGGACCACCTCGCCCAGTCACTGAATGGCGCCTATCGGCGCGGCCAGGGCGATGCCCTCAAACTGATCCTCAACGGCGCCGACCCCAACCAGACCGCGCGTGATTTGCGTTATCTGGCACATCTGTCACGCGCGCAGCATGAATCGATTGCAGTGCTGCGCGCCGACCTGGCCAAGCTGGCCGAGCTGCAGCAGGCAACCGCACAAAAAAAGACCGAGCTGAGCCAGTTGCAGACGGCTCGCGAGGCGGAACAAAAAAAGCTGCTGGCCGACAAGCGTGCACGCGAACAGGTGATGCAGAAATTATCGGCACAAATTAAGCAGCAGCGGCGTGAAATTGCCACCCTGAAGCGTGACGAACGCAGCCTGACGCAATTGGTGGAGCGCCTGAACAAGCTGATGGCGCAGCAGGCGGCGCGCGCACGCGCCGCGCAACAAGCCCGCGCGGACGAGAAGGGCACAGCGGCCCCGACGCGCAAAGCCATCGGCGTGAATACCGAAACTCCGGTTGCATTCCGCTCGGACCGGCCTTTTTCAGGGCTCAAGGGCGCGCTTCGATTGCCCGTGGCAGGGGAACTCATGAACCGCTTTGGGGCTCCGAGAGAGGGCGGTGGTTTGAGCTGGAAAGGATTGTTCATCCGTGCGGCCCAGGGTTCGGCCGTCAAGGCGATTGCGGCCGGGCAGGTCGTGTTTGCCGACTGGCTGCGCGGCTTCGGCAACCTCGTTATTGTCGATCATGGCGAGGGGTATATGAGCCTGTACAGTAATAATGAAAGTCTGTATAAGCAGGTGGGCGAGCGCGTCCAGCCCGGTGACGCCATTGCGACGGTCGGCAATAGCGGCGGTCAGCCCGACACAGGTTTGTACTTTGAAATGCGGCATCAAAGCCGCCCTGTTAATCCCCTTTTGTGGGTGAAGTGAGATGACTCAAAAGACGAAATTCATATTGGTCGGCCTGGCCGGCGTGCTGGCTGGCGCCGCGATGACGGTGAACCTGTCGGCGATCGCCGACAGGGAGGCGGAGACCGCGCTGCCGATCGAGGAACTGCGCGCCTTTACCGATGTGTTTGCCCGCATCAAGAGCGATTACGTCGAACCCGTGGAAGACAAGAAGCTGATCACCGAGGCGATCAACGGCATGTTGACCGGGCTCGACCCGCATTCGACCTATCTTGACGCTGAAGGCTTCAAGGACCTGCAGGTGGGGACCCAGGGCGAGTTTGGCGGGTTGGGCATCGAGGTCGGCATGGAAGACGGTTTCGTCAAGGTGGTTTCGCCGATCGAGGATACGCCTGCCTTCAAGGCCGGAGTCAAACCCGGGGACCTGATCATCAAGCTCGACGACACCCCGGTGAAGGGCATGTCGCTGAATGATGCGGTGAAACGGATGCGCGGCAAGCCGGGGTCGAGCATCAAGCTCACCATTGCGCGCAAGGGTGCAGACAAACCCATCGTGCTGACCCTGACCCGTGCAATCATCAAAATCCGCAGCGTCAAATCCCAGCTTCTGGAAAATGGCTATGGCTATGCGCGCGTAACGCAATTCCAGGAGCATACCGGCGAGTTGCTGGCTGATGCGATCAACGCGCTGTACAAGGAAAACAAGGCCCCCCTCAAAGGCATGATTCTCGATTTGCGCAACGATCCGGGCGGCCTGCTCAATGGCGCGGTGGCGGTGACCGCGGCATTCGTCAAGCCCGGTAGCCTGGTGGTGTATACCGAGGGGCGCACCGAAGACGCGAAAATGCAGCTGACCGCCAGCCGTGAAAATTACCTGCGCCCGATGCAGAGCGATTATCTGAAAAACCTGCCGGAAGGGGTGAAACAGGTGCCGATGGTGGTGCTGGTCAACGGCGGCTCGGCGTCGGCTTCGGAAATCGTGGCGGGGGCACTGCAGGATCACAAGCGTGCCGTCATCATGGGCACGCGCACGTTTGGCAAGGGCTCGGTGCAAACCATTCTGCCGATCGGCAATGGCACGGCGATCAAGCTCACCACGGCGCGTTACTTCACGCCGAGCGGACGCTCCATCCAGGCCAAGGGAATTGAGCCCGACATCGTGGTGGAAGACCCGAGCATGCCGATGGCGGAAGAAGATTTTATTATTCGCGAGGCGGATCTCGACAAGCACCTGAGCAACCCGAATGGCGAGGATCCGGCTCCCGCCAACAAGCCGAGCGACAGCATCAAGGCGCCGCCGGCCAGCAAGCCGGGCCCGGATGGCAAGGACAATAAATCGTTGAAGCTGGAGCCGGGCGAAATCGTGTCGAAGAACGATTTCCAGGTGAGCCAGGCGCTGAATCTGCTGAAAGGTCTGCAGATCCTGCAGGGCCGCTGAAAAAATGCCGCGCGGCGCTTGCACCGCCACGCCGCAAACAGCGCGCTATACTTACAAGCTACTTGTCTAGCCAGCGGGGGTGCCATGCGCCCGTGTGATCTCGAGAAAACCCGTGAAATTGTCTTCCATGACCTGCCGCCTGGGCAGGCGGAACGCGCACAGATATTGCTCGAAGGCCTGGATGGGCTGGCGGTATCGATGGGGCCGGACGGTACCCGCTTGCTGGTGCGCTACCATATCTGCGAATACACGCTGGAAGGCCTCGAAACCGCGCTGGCGAGTCAGGGCTTTCATCTCGACAACAGTCTGCTCAGCAAGCTCAGGCGCGCGTTGGCTTATTTTTGCGAGAACGTGCAGCGGAGCAACGTCGAGGCCGACGAACCGGATATCAAATCCCAGCATGCCTTCATGAAAGTGTACGAGCGCCGCCTCCATGGCGACAGCGACGAGACCCCGGAAGAGTGGCGGGAATACAAATAGCCGCGCCGGCTTTCGTGGACGTACCTCGAAGTTTCATGAATTGACGCATGTGCCCGCTTGACTGTTGCGCCCCTGAAAACCTTGCCCGCCCACCACGCGAATTTACACGATGCCCGATTTGAATGACGACCAGTTGCTGCGCTACAGTCGGCACATCCTGTTGCCCGACGTGGGGGTGGCAGGACAGGCGCGCATTTCTGACGCCACGGTTCTGGTGGTCGGCGCGGGCGGACTGGGCTGTCCGGTGGCCCTCTATCTGGGGGCTGCCGGGGTCGGCCGCATGCTGCTGGCTGACGGTGACGTCGTCGATCTGACCAACCTGCAACGCCAGATTGGCCACGCTACGTCGTCCATCGGGGAAAACAAGGCCGATTCACTCGTGCGTGCCGTGCTGGCCATCAATCCCGAAATCCAGGTGCGGCCCCTGCGTGAAGCCTTGGCCAACCATGCCCTGCATCATGCGGTGGCGGCGGTCGACCTGGTGGTTGATGCCTCGGACAATTTTTCCACCCGGCATGCGGTCAACCGGGCCTGCGTCCTGCTCGGCAAGCCGCTGGTTTCAGGGGCCGCGATCGGGTTCTCGGGGCAACTGACCGTCTTCGACTCGCGTCGTTCCGATAGCCCCTGCTATCACTGCCTGTTTCCCGAGTTTTCGAATGAGCCTGAAGTACGCTGCGCCGAGGCGGGCGTGTTTTCGCCTCTTGTCGGCGTGATCGGGGCGATGCAGGCAATGGAAGCGCTGAAATATCTGGCCCAGGTGGGTGAGCCCCTGATTGGCAGGTTGCTGCTGTGGGACGGCCTGCAGGCCGACACCCGCGTGATGAAAGTACCGCGCGACCCGGCCTGCCCGGTATGTGGGCAGGGCTAAGCCAGGCAGACTTCAGGCAGGGTGAATATCGAGCAGTCGGGAAAGCAGCAGGTTGACATCGTCGCCGGGCGCGCGGGTGAAGCCGCTCTTGGCAAACTGATGCCAGCGGCCCACCACCACGCATTGCAGCAGATTGGCCAGCGGCTTGCTGAGTTCGGACTGCTTGTCGCCGCAAAAACGCAGGCATTGCCGCAACTGCGCTTCGACACGGTCATGTAGTTGGTTGATGCGTTTTTGCAGGCGCTCGTTTTCGTGCACCAGCGCGTCGCCGATCAGCACCCGCGTCATGCCCGGATTCTTCGCGGCAAAATTCAGCAACATGTTGATGATGGCCTCCACCTGCGCAGCCGGAGAGGGAGTGTCGGCCGTGATGCGCGCGATCAGCCCGAACAGGGTTTGCTCGATGAACTCGATCAGACCTTCATACATCTGCGCCTTGCTGGAGAAGTGGCGGTACAACGCCGCTTCCGAAACCCCCACGCGTGCCGCCAGCGCAGCGGTGGTGATTTTCTCCGGCTGTGGTTCCTGCAGCATCGCCGCCAGCGTCTGCAGGATCTGCAAACGGCGTTCGCCGGGTTTTCTGGCTTCCCCTTCCATCAGGCACTCCCCTGTATTGTTATCGGTGATGATTATCGGTGGTATTGGGTGGCGTGC
>JBFHXL010000026.1:0-11980 GCA_041599035.1 Thiobacillus sp.
GCATCCACCCGGCCGGCGTAATCGTCGACCGCGGCCGGCTGCAACAGAGGCAGATCCCAGCGGCTGTCATGCGCAACGGCGGACGAATCGTAAAGCGCGTCGGCCTCGGGCAGCAGGCTGGGCGCACAGCTGCCGTCCGGATCTGCGCGCAGGCACCAGCGCTCCCTGAACCAGACGATATGGCCGAATTCCCACAGCGGGGGGTTCAGATGCTCGGCGCGCGGGCCTAGCCAGGCACCATCCGGCAGGCAATCGATCAGAGTGCGCAGTTGGCCGCGCGTCTGATCCAGCTTGTCGATAAGGGCTTCCGCGCTGTAAGCGCTGACGGGTCGGGGCAGGTTCATGCTATACAGACAAGTAAGCTCAATTGACGCCAGTTCTTCACTTTAAACCACAGGTTAATTTCATCGCATGACCGATTCCACCCTCGACCAGCCCATCCGCCTGACCCAGTTCTCTCATGGCGGCGGTTGCGGCTGCAAGATCGCCCCCGCCGTGCTGCGCCAGATCCTGGACGGCACGCCTTTCACCTCGAACCTGGCGGAGGCCTACCCCGATCTGCTGGTCGGCATCGAACACGGCGACGATGCCGCGGTGTACCGGCTGAACGACGAGCAGGCGATTGTGGCGACCACCGATTTCTTCATGCCCATCGTCGATGATCCGTTCGAGTTCGGCCGCATCGCCGCCACCAATGCGCTGTCCGATGTGTATGCGATGGGGGGGCGTCCGCTGTTTGCCCTCGCCATCGTCGGCATGCCGATCGACAAGCTGCCCCATGACGTCATCCGGCAGATTCTTGCGGGCGGCGAGTCGGTCTGCAGGCAGGCGGGGATTCCCATCGCCGGCGGGCATTCCATCGATGCGCCGGAACCGATTTATGGCCTTGTCGGCATCGGCGTGGTCAATCCCCGCATGGTCAAACAGAATGCCGGTGGCCAGGCGGGCGATTGCCTGATTCTCGGCAAGCCGCTGGGCGTGGGCATCTACAGCGCGGCGCTGAAAAAAGGCGCGCTGAGTCCGGATCAATACGCGGCGATGCTTGCCGCCACCACCCAGCTCAATACCGCAGGCGCCGATCTGGCCGGCCTCGACGCCGTGCATGCGATGACCGATATCACCGGTTTCGGTCTCTTGGGCCATCTGCTCGAAATCGCGCGCGCCTCGGACCTGGCGGCACGCGTCGAAATGGGACGGCTGCCGCTGCTGCCGGGTGTCGGTGAACTGGCGCGGGGCGGACACATCACCGGCGCCAGCCAGCGTAACTGGGCAAGCTATGGCGCAGAAGTGAGCCTGGCGGATGGCATCGCGGACTGGCAGCAGGCGGTGTTGTGCGACCCACAGACCAGCGGCGGTCTACTGGTGAGCTGTGCACCCGAAGCAAGGGCGGCCGTGCTGGCGACTTTCCGCCAGCACGGCTTTGCGCATGCGGCCGAAATCGGCACGCTTCACGCCGGCGCCAATGTGTCGGTCGTGACCTAAGTGTCTTTCCGCTTTCTGGAATGGCCGTCCGCGAGCGACGACTTGCGCGCGGACGTGCTGGCCGGATTGGCGTATCAGCCCAAATCGATTGCGCCGAAATATTTTTACGACGAAGCCGGCTGTCGCCTGTTCGAAGCCATCTGCGCGCAGCCCGAATACGCGGTCACCCGCACCGAACAGGCCTTGATGGCCGCACACATGCCCGAGATCACGGCGGCCATCGGCGCAGTCGATTGCGTGATCGAGCCGGGCGCGGGCGATTGCAGCAAAGTCCGGTTGTTGATCGAAGCGGTGCGCCCCAGCCAGCTCGTGGTGCTCGATATCGCCGGAAGCGCGCTGGCCGCCGCGGCCGGGTGCCTGTCGCGCGATCATCCCGATCTTGCCGTCACGGCCTTCGGCATGGATTTCATTCGTGATCTGGAGGCTGTCCTGCCCCACGTCGCGGCAGGCCGCAGGCTGATTTACTACCCCGGCTCCAGCATCGGCAACTTCTCACCCGACGAGGCCGTGGCATTGCTCAAGCGGTTTGCCCGGCTGGCGGATTCGGCCGGCCAGCTTCTCATCGGCATCGACCTCAAAAAAGCCCCCGAAAAACTGCACGCAGCCTACAACGACGCGGCCGGCGTCACCGCGGCCTTCAATCTCAACCTGCTCGAACGGCTGAACCGCGAACTCGGCGCCGATTTCGAGATCGCCCGATTTCGCCACCACGCTTTCTACAATCCGCAGGCCGGTCGTATCGAGATGCATCTGCTCAGCCTTGTCGAACAGACCGCAACCGTATCGGGTCGGTGTTTTCACTTTGATGCGGGCGAGACCCTGCATACCGAAAATTCCTACAAATATCACCCCGACGAATTCAGCGCGATGGCCCGACGTGCCGGCTGGAAGCAGGTCGAGGCATGGGAAAAGGATGGGTTTGCGGTGCTGCTGTACAGGCGGACGATGAACGCACGAAGCGCTGATTAGCCTGCGGAATGCCCGGGTTTGGACTAAGGTGAAACCGGGCTTGGTTCGCGGCTGAAATCGTTTGGCCGGGATCGTCGAAATTCGGAGGGCACAATGTTCAAACGTATCTTGGTGGCTGTGGACGGCAGCGACACGGCAGAGCTGGCTTTGCAGGAATCGATCAAGCTGGCCAGGGATTGCCAGGCGCACCTGCGGCTGGTGTATGTGATCGATGTCGTGAACATCAACATGGCGGCGGATTTCTCCTTTCCGTCCGATATTTCGGGTGGGGTGGCCAAAGTGGGCCGGGATCTGCTCAACAAGGCGGGTTCAGTGGCGCGCGAGGCGGGCGTATCGGTCGAAACGGCTTTGCTCAGCATCGACAAGCTGGGCCAGCGCATTCCGGAAATGATCGCGGCGGACGCCGAGGCGTGGCCGGCCGACCTGATCGTGGTCGGCACCCATGGTCGCCGGGGGCTGAGCCATCTGTTCCTCGGCAGCGTCGCCGAAGGCGTGGCGCGCGTCGCCACGAAGCCGGTCCTGCTGATCCGGGGGGCATGAGGCGATCGGGTCAGTGAAGCCTGGCGCGACAGACAGGGTTTGCTGCGTGCCGTCAGAACCGTTCGTCGGCGCGGACATAGCGCCACTGCCCGACCGGCACTTTCGCCAGCGGGATGCCGCCCAGACGGATACGTTTCATCGACACCACCCGGAGCCCGACGTCTTCGCACAGATGCGCGATTTGTCCGGGCCGGGCACCTTTGAGCGCGACGCGCAAACGGGTTTCGTTTTGCCAGCTGACCTTGATGGCCAGCGGAGTCTGGCCGTGGTAGGGGATGCCCCGGTTCAGGCGCTTGAGACCGTTGGGGGCGAGTTCGCCGGCAACTTCGACGATGACTTCGTGTTCCAGCGTGGCGGCGTCATCGCTGAGCTTGCGCACCACGCGCCAGTCCTGGGTGAAGACGACAAGGCCGCTGGCCTCGGTTTCCAGCGGCACGCAGGCGGTGAGGCGGGTGAAATGGGCTTTCAGCGGCGAGATGCCGGTTTCGTCATGCGCCCACAAGGTGTCGGCACGCAGCAGCTGCAAGGCGGTGTGGTCGTCGTCGCTGCTGCGCACGCCGGCCGGCTTGTGCAGCAGCAGGGTGACGGGCTCGATCTGGCTGGGGTCGGCACGGGGGTCGATGTCGATGCGCTGGTCGGTCACGCGGAATTGCGGCTCTTCGATCACCGCGCCATCCACCCGCACCCAGCCGCCGCTGATGATCTGTTCGGCTTCGCGGCGCGAGCAGGCGCGCAGTTCGGCAACGCGTTTGGAGAGTCGGATGGAATCGGTCATGGCTTGTGTGGCGGGGCGAGGGGTATGAGTGTACCGCCTCAGGGCATGACAGCAGCAAGGCCGTTCACCACACGCCGTGCGCGGTTGTCGTGGCGCGTGCGGGCGCGGTATGCTTTCGGATCGATCAACGGGGAGACACTGATGAAAACCGTACTTGCCTTGTTCTTGTTGTTTTTCACCTCCTTCGCCTCGGCCGCGGTGGTCGGCAGGGATGTCAGTTACAAGGCCGGCGATACGGTCATGAAAGGCTTCCTGGCGTTTGACGATGCCGCCAAGGGCAAACGTGCCGGGGTGCTGGTGGTGCCGGAGTGGTGGGGCGCGAACGACTATGCCCGCAAGCGTGCGCGCATGCTGGCCAATGAGGGCTATGTGGCGCTGGTGGTCGATATGTATGGCAACGGCCGGATTGCGGACAACCCGACCGATGCGGGCGCGCTGGCCGGCAGCATCAACAAGAACCCGCCGCTGGCCCTGCTGCGTTTTCTGGCCGCCGAAAAATTTCTCAGTGCGCAGCCCAATGTGAAGAAGGGCGAGATCGCCGCGCTCGGCTACTGCTTCGGCGGTGGCGTGGTACTCAACATGGCGCGCGTGGGCGTACCGCTGAAATCGGTGGTGAGTTATCACGGCGTGCTGGCCACCGATATTCCGGTGAAGCCGGGGGATATCAAGGCCAAGATCTGGGTGTTCCATGGCGAGGCCGATCCGGTGGTGCCGCCGGCGCAGGTGGAGGCATTCAAGTTCGAAATGGACAACGCCAAGGCAGATTACCTGTTCGTGTCCTACCCCGGCGTGAAGCACACATTTACTAACCGCGAGGCCGACAGTTTCGCGGCGCAGTTCGGCCTGCCGCTCAAATACGACAACACGGCCGATATCGACTCGTGGACGCGGACGCTGGAATTCCTCACGTCCACGCTGAACCCGTAATGAGCGACACCTGCGATCACGACGGCCGTGCGCCGCACGATGGCGGCAGCATCGGCATTCCGCAAGTGGGCGCATTCGACCCTGCGGCGTTCGAGCGCGCCATCAACGCCATGCTCGCAGCCTGCGGCGTGGCGCCGGATTCGGTGCACACCGGGCGCACCGCCGAGCGGGTGCGCGACCTGTGGCAGAAGCGGTTGCTCGGCGGCTATGCCGTGTCTCCGGCCGACGCACTGGGCGAAGGCTTTGCCGATGCCGGCGACGACATGGTGGTGGTGCGCGGCATCGCGGTGCATGGCGTGTGCCCGCATCACCTGGTGCCGTTTCGCGGCGTCGCGCATGTGGCCTACATTCCGGGCGGGCGGCTGCACGGCTTCGGACGGATCGCGCGCATGGTCGATGCGATCGGTCATCGTTTCACCTATCAGGAATGGATGACGCGCGACATCGCCGAGGCACTGGTCACCCATGGTCGGGCGAAAGGCGCGGCCTGCATCGTCGAGGCCGAGCAGCTGTGTCTGCTTCTGGGGGAAGACCGGCGCGGCGATGAGCGCGTGGTGACGCAGGCGTTCACGGGCTGCTTCCGGGACAGCGACCAGATGCGCAATGAGTTCCTGCGGGCAGTGGCACAGCGGGAGTTGAGTTGACGAAGCGTGCTGCTGCAAGCGTTGCGTCAGGCGTCGGGGTGCAGCCGAATGCGGGACCGAAGCTTTTTGCATGACCATCCATGTCAACAAACCGGCCACGCTGATCCTGCCGCCCATGCCCTATGCCGCGGCGCTGCTCGGTGGCTGGTGGCTGGATCGTCATGTCCATGCCTTTCCGCTCGAGTGGGGAATGGCGGGCGTGCTGCTCGGCTGGCTGCTGCTCGGCATCGGGCTGGCCTTGTTCGGCTGGACGCTGGGGATTTTTCTGCGGCACCACACCACGGTCAATCCCTACCGGGGGGCATCCGAATTGTGCACGGATGGACCGTTTCGCTTCAGCCGCAATCCGATTTATCTCGGCGACTGGTTCATTCTGCTGGGGGTGTCGCTGCTATTGGGAACATTCTGGCCGTTGCTGTTTGCGCCGCTGATCTGGCTGATGCTGCGTTACGGCGTGATTCGCCACGAGGAAGCGCACCTCGAAGCGAAGTTCGGGGATGCGTATCGGGTTTACAAAACCCGGGTCCGGCGCTGGCTATGACCTCAACACCTTTATCCGTTCAGTCCGGAGGCTACAGTGCGACCAGACCTGGCCGCTATTGACTGGAATCCACTTCTGAGGCGGCGACCATGAACGTGACTCTGTACGACAAGTCGATTGACGTTAGGCTCACTGCAGCAGCCGAACGCGCGCTCAGCCTGCGGGCGACGCCGCTGGTTGCCGAAATGGAATTGCTGTTCTCCTGTCTGCTGCGCAAGCGGGTGTGTTTTGGGGAATCGGCAGACGAAGCGACTGCGGTAAACGAGCACCTTTCAGTGCGTTTCAAGCCCATCATGACGCGCCGCTGCAGTGTCGCGGAAGGTGGGGCTACGCCCCCTTCGGAAGGGTTCCCGCTCGAAAACCCGCGTCCTTTTGTGCCCAGCTGGCTGGCGATTGACTATCGTCGTGGCGAGTGGGTAGGGCAATTCGGCTACGCAGAATAATCCGCAGTTGGCTTCACGGCGCGGCGTAATCTGGCAAGCCGGTCAGTCTTGAACAATCGGACCGAATACGTCCAGTGCGTTGCGTGTCGTGGCAGCGCGAACCTCATCCACATTCATTCCCCGTAGCTCGGCCAGCGACTGCGCGATGCGCGGCAGTTCGCCGGGTGCATTGCGGCCACGCCCGATCCATGCTGGCGGAATGTCGGGGCTGTCGGTTTCCAGCACGATGGTGTCCAGCGGCAGATCGACCGCCAGCCGGCGCAGGTTGTTGGCACGCGGCCAGGTGAAGGCGCCGCCAAATCCTAATTTGAATCCCAGCTTGATGAATTCGTCCGCCTGCTGCGGGCTGCCGTTGAAGGCGTGGGCGATGCCGCCGCACACCTTGATCTTGCGCAGATGCTTCAAAATCTGGTCGTTGGCGTAACGGCAGTGCAGCAGCACGGGCAGGTTGTATTCCCGGGCGAGTTTCAGCTGTTCGACGTAAAAGGTTTCCTGGGTGGCGAAGTCGAGTTCGGGAACAAATAAATCGAGCCCGATTTCACCGATCGCGACCGGGCGCTGTGCTTCGATCTGCGCGCGCAGGTCGGCCAGGTGTTCGGTGCGATGCAGCTTGAGCAGCATCGGGTGCAGCCCCCACGCGGGCAGGCAGCCGCGATAATGTTCACAGGTGGCGGCGACCGCGGTGAAGTTGTCGCGGCTGACGGACGGAACGATCTGGATCGCGACGCCGGCTTCGACGGCGCGGGCGTATTCGGCGTCGCGGTCGAGGTTGAATTCGGCCGCGTCGAGATGGCAGTGGGTGTCGATAAAAAACGGCGCCCTGGAAGACGCCGTTTTACGTGCAATTGCCATCGGCGATCAGTCGTCGCTGGCAAAGCCCAGCAGGTGCAGCAGGCTGGTGAACAGGTTGAAGATCGACACGAACAGGGTGACGGTCGCCATGATGTAGTTGGTTTCGCCGCCGTGGATGATGTTGCTGGTCTCGTACAGGATGAGGCCGGACATCAGGAGCACGAACATGGCCGATACCGCCAGCGACAGGCCGGGCATTTCGAAGAAGATGGCGCCGAGGCCGGCGAGGAAGGCCACCAGGATGCCGACCATCAGGAAGCCGCCCATGAAGCTGAAGTCCTTGCGCGTGGTCATCACGTAGGCCGACAGAGCGAGGAAGATCGCGGCGGTGCCGCCCATCGCCATCATCACCACCTGCGAACCGTTGGGCAGGGCGAGATAGGCATTGAGGATCGGGCCGAGCGTATAGCCCATGAAGCCGGTCAGCGCAAACACGAAGGCGATGCCAAGGCCGCTGTCGCGGAACTTGGTGGTCAGAAACAGCAGGCCGAAGTAGCCGACCAGGGTGATGATCATGCCGGGGTGCGGCAGGTTCAGCGACATCGACAGGCCGGCGGTGAGCGCGGAGAACGCCAGCGTCATCGACAGCAGCATGTAGGTGTTCTTGACGACCTTGTTGGTCGAGGAAACCGCAGACTGGCTGCGGTTGATCGTGGTGACTTGCGGATTCATGTGGGCTCCTTGCGAGATAACGACTAATGACAACGCCTTAAAGGGCTCAAGCGCGAGTATAGAGTGTTTTGGCGGGTCATGGTTCCCGAAGCCATGGTGGCAGCATGGATGTTCTTCATCGCTCAGTCGGCCTTTTTCGCATTGTGTTGCATCAGGTTCATCAACTCGCCCGGCAAGGGAAAGACGATGGTGTTGGTCTTGTCGCCGGCGATGTTGGAAAGCGTCTGCAGATATCGCAACTGCATGGCCTCGGGTCTGGCCGCGAGGATTTCGGCCGCAGCCAGCAGCTTTTCCGAAGCCTGCAGTTCGCCTTCGGCATGGATCACCTTGGCACGCCGCTCGCGTTCGGCCTCGGCCTGCTTGGCGATGGCGCGCACCATGGTTTCGTCGATGTCGACGTGCTTGATCTCGACATTGGAGACCTTGATGCCCCAGGCGTCGGTCTGCGCGTCGAGCAATTGCTGGATGTCCTGGTTCAACCGTTCGCGTTCGGCCAGCATGTCGTCGAGCTCGTGCTTGCCCAGCACCGCGCGCAGCGTGGTCTGTGCCAACTGGCTGGTGGCGACCAGGAATTCCTCCACCTGCAAAATTGCCTTGGCCGGATCGATGACGCGGAAATACAGTACGGCGTTGACCTTGACCGACACGTTGTCGCGCGAAATCACGTCCTGGCTCGGCACATCGAGCACCACGGTGCGCAGATCGACCCGCACCATTTGCTGGATACCGGGGATGACCAGGATCAGCCCTGGTCCCTTCACTTTCCAGAAGCGGCCGAGCATGAAGATCACGCCGCGTTCATACTCGCGCAGGATGCGCAGACTGGCAACCGCCAGTATGACGATAAAAAGCACGATGGTCAGACCGCCGAATTCAAACATGGCCATTCTCCTTTTGAGGTTCCACTTCGAGTGTCAGGTTGTCCCGGGCGCGCACCCGCACCAGGCTGCCGCGCTTCAACGGCACGCTGCTGCGCACCCGCCACTGTTCACTGTGGACGCGGGCCCAGCCTTCATGCTCCATATCATCCAGGATTTCGCCGCAGGCGCCGATCATTTCCTCGGCGCCGGTGACCACCGGCCGCGCGCGTGCCTTGATCGCCATGCCGACGACAAAGAAGCTGAACAGTCCGCTTGTCAGCGCCACCGGGACGATCAGCAGCCACGGAACGCCATAGCCGGGCACATCGGTGTCGATCAGCATCACCGAGCCGATGACGAAGGCAATCAGTCCGCCCAGTCCCAGCGCGCCAAAGCTGGGAACGAAGGCTTCCGCAGTCATCAGGATGATGCCGAGGATCATCAGCGCGAGGCCTGCGTAGCTGATCGGCATGACCTGCAGCGCGAACAGCGCCAGCAAGAGGCAGATGCCGCCGACCACGCCGGGGAACAGCATGCCAGGGTTGGAAAATTCGTAGATCAGCCCGTAGATGCCGAGCAGCATCAGGATGTAGGCGATGCCGGGGTCGCCGATGACCGCCAGCAGGCGGCTGCGCCAGTCGGGCAGGACGCGCTCGATGACAGCGCTGGTCGTGTCGAGGATGACGGTCTGGCCGTTCATCTTGATGACGCGGCCGTTGACCTGCTTCAGCAGGTCGTCGAGATCGGTTGCCACGAGGTCCACGACTTGCAGCTTCAGCGCCTCGCTTGCCGACAGGCTGACTGCCTCACGCACCGCCCGCTCGGCCCATTCGATGTTGCGTCCGCGCAGTTCGGCGAGGCCGCGAATGTAGGCGGCCGCATCGTGCACGACCTTGCGTGTCTTGGCATCGCCCGCCGGGGCCGGACCAGGCGCGCTGTCGGCCGGCTGGTCTGCCCCGGGCTTGCTTGCAGGAACGGGCTTATCCGGGGGCTTGTCGCCCCCGCCCATGGGCGCCAGTTCGACCGGCGTCGCCGCGCCCAGGTTGGTGGCCGGCGCCATCGCCGCGATATGGCTGGCATACAGGATATAGGTGCCGGCACTGGCGGCGCGGGCACCTTGGGGCGAAACGTAGGTGGCGACCGGAACCGGCGAGGCCAGAATCGCCTTGATGATGTCGCGCATCGAGGAGTCCAGTCCGCCCGGGGTGTCCATCTCGATCACCACCAGCTGCGCCTTGTCCGCGATCGCATTGGCAAGCCCGCGCAGCAGGTAATCGGCGCTGGCCGGACTGATCGCGCCCTGCACCGTCAGCACGCGCACGGTCTCCGCACGGGCGGGTGCTGAAACCAGCAGACACAGACTGGCGAACAGGAAGAAGCGCGAAAAAAAGCGAGGCAACGTAAGCATGCTTCACTTTAGACGGTATGACGGCACCTGCCTTGAACTAACCAGGGCATGACCGCGCGTTTTTAATTCGCCATCACCGGCAGGATCCACAAATCGACCCGCCGATTCAGCTGGCGCCCCGTTTCGGTTCTGTTGTCGGCGCGCGGTTCGGTCTCGCCCCGGCCGTAGGCTTCCAGGCGCAGCGGGTTGACGTTCTGGCTGGCGAAATGATTCAGCACCGACTGTGCGCGTCTTTCCGACAGGCTCTGGTTGTACTCATGCGTGCCCACGCTGTCGGTGTGGCCGATGACGGTGACGGTGGTCTTGCCGTACTGATTCAGCACGCTGGAAATCTTGTTCAGCGTGGGCAGGTAGCCGGACTTCAGAACGGTCGAGTTGGTATCGAATCCGGTATTGGAGGTCATGCTGACCAGCAAAGCATTGTCGCTGCTGCGCGTGTCGATGCTGATTTCGCCGCGCTGGATTTCGGACTGCAACTGGCGTTGCAGGTCCTTGGCCTGCTTGTCCATGTAGTAGCCCACGCCGGCACCGGTCAGCCCGCCACCGACTGCGCCGATCAACGCACCCTTGCCGCGGTTCCTGTGGTTGATGATGGCACCCAGTACCGCGCCGCCTGTAGCACCGATGATGGCGCCTTTCTCGGTCTTGTTGAGGTCACGGCTATCGCCCAGGTCGTTGGTCGCGCAGGCCGAGAGCAGAAACAGGGCCGTCAGGGGAAGAGCAATCAGGGAAGTACGCATGGTGTGTCCTTAATGAAATTGAGCAAAGTCGGTGCCGCCCGGCGACGCGGCTGATTGAGTGATGAATCGGGTGCCGGGTTCCCGCTCAGGCATCGGGTTTCACTCGCTCAGCCGTTAAGCATCGGTCGAAACACTTAGCCCGGGCTGGGTGGCGTGTCGTTTTCCTGTTCCGGCGTGGCGGCCAGGGATTTGACCTTGAGGTGCAGCGCGGCCTTGCCAAGCAGGTGCGCGCTGACCGGCGCGGTGATGAACAGAAACAGCGTGACCAGCACTTCGTGCAGGCTGATGCCTTCGTCGCGCACGCTGAAATACACGGCCGAGGCGATCAGCAGGCAGCCGACCCCCAGCGTGGTGGCCTTGGTGGGGCCGTGCAGGCGCGTATAAAAATCGCGTAGGCGGGCGAGTCCCAGCGAGCCGATGAAGGTGAAGATCGCGCCGGTCAGAATCAGGAGGGAAAGCAGAATGTCGGTCATGATGTCACGCTCATTCGATGATATCGCCGCGCAGCAGGTATTTGCATAGCGCTACCGTGCCGACGAACCCCATCATGGCAATCAGCAAGGCTGCCTCGAAATAGATGGCGTTGCCCAGATGGATGCCGAGCAGGACCAGCAGGGCAAGCGTGTTCACATAGAGCGTGTCGAGCGCGAGGATGCGGTCGGGTGCGTCCGGGCCGACGATCAGGCGCCAGAAGCTCAGCAGAAACGCCAGGCTGACCAGCGCATAGGCGATTGGAATGACGGTCATCAACATCAGTCGATCCCCTCCTCAAATATTTTTTTCAGCGGCACTTCGTAACGCTGCTTGATGTCGGCGACCACTGCTTCGGCATCGTCGGTATCCAGCGTGTGCACGATCAGCGTGCGCTTGTCTTCGGAGAGCAGCACCGACACCGTGCCCGGCGTCAGCGAAATGGTGTTGGCCAGCAGGCTGATGGCCAGATCGGTTTTGAGCACGACCGGCACCTGGACGAACGCCGGGCGCAGGCGCGCCGGACCGAGCAGAATTAGGTAGGCGACATGGAAGCTGCCGCGCACGATGTCGTAGAGGAAAACCATCAGGTAGCGCAGCAGGGTCAGCGGATGACGGATGCGGATCGCCTCCGGCCAGAAGCCCGAGGTGGCGAA
>JBFHXL010000027.1:0-11924 GCA_041599035.1 Thiobacillus sp.
CAGGCGTGTGGCTTGAAGGATTTTCTGGCCGTGAACGTGCTGGCCGACCCGGAAATTTTTGAAAACCTGAAGTATTACGCCAACTGGCCGACCTTCCCGCAGCTCTACGTCAAGGGCGAGCTGATCGGCGGCTCCGACATCATGATCGAGATGTACCAGAAGGGCGAAATGCAGAAGTTGCTGGAAGAATCACTGGCGGCCTGACGCGCCGCGCCCGCAACGACAAAGCCGGCTTGACGCCGGCTTTGTCGTTTCTGCCCCTACCGGTTGCACGCGCAACCGCTCAGCTGGCCATGTCCGCCCCGGGTTCGTCATCCATCCCCAGCTCGTGGATTTTGCGCGTCAGCGTATTGCGCCCCCAGCCCAGCAGGTGCGCGGCCTCGATGCGACGCCCACCGGTATGGCGCAGCGCCACTTCGATCAGCGTTTTCTCATAGGCCTGGGTAAGTTCATCCAGAATCGACGCCTCGCCGCGTGCCAGACGCGAGCCGGCTTCGGCGGCCAGCCCCTGCAGCCAGTCGCCGCCCGCATGCTCGGTTGTCCCCTGCATCAGATCGGCGGGGAGATCCCCCACCTCGACCACCTGGCCAGGCGACATCACGGTCAGGTAATGGCTGACGTTTTCAAGCTGGCGCACGTTGCCGCTCCACGGCAGATTGACCAGGGTCTTGAGCGCGGCATCCGTGACCCCCTTGGCCTCCACCCCCAGTTCGCGCGCGCTTTTCTGCATGAAATGGCGCACCAGCAGCGGGATATCCTCGCGCCGCTCGCGCAGCGCCGGCAGGCGCAAACGAATCACGTTGAGGCGGTGAAACAGGTCTTCACGAAACAGTCCTTCGCGCACCCGTACCTCGAGGTCCTGGTGGGTGGCGGCAATCACGCGCACATTGACCTTGATCGGCGTATGGCCGCCGACCCGATAAAACATGCCGTCCGCAAGTACCCGCAACAGGCGGGTTTGCAGCTCGGACGGCATGTCGCCGATTTCGTCCAGAAACAGCGTGCCGCCGTCGGCCTGCTCGAAGCGGCCACGCCGTTGTGCGGCCGCGCCGGTGAAGGCGCCGCGCTCGTGGCCAAAAAGCTCGGATTCCAGCAAGTCCCGGGGGATGGCCGCGGTATTCAACGCGATGAAAGGCCCGCTGGCGCGTGGGCTGTGGCGATGCAGCGCCCGGGCGACCAGTTCCTTGCCGCTGCCCGACTCGCCGGTGATCAGCACGGTGGCGTGCGATTGCGCCAGGCGGCCGATGGCGCGAAATACTTCCTGCATCGCCGGCGCCTGGCCGAGGATTTCCGGCACCGGGGCGTCGCTGTCGGCCGGGACATCGCGACCGGCATTTTCCGCCAGCGCGCGGCGCACCAGTTCGACCGCCTGGTCGACGTCGAAGGGTTTGGGCAGGTATTCGAACGCGCCACCCTGAAACGCCGCCACCGCACTGTCAAGGTCGGAGTATGCGGTCATGATGATGACCGGAACCTTCGGCAGGCGCTCTTTCAGAGCCTGCAGCAACTCGAGGCCAGAAACCCCCGGCATCCTGATGTCAGACAGCACCACGCTGGGCTGGCTGCGTTCCAGTTCGCGCAGCGCATCGGCGGCCGAGCTGAAGGTCATGCACGGAAGCTCTTCGCGCAGCAACGCTTTTTCGAGCACCCAGCGAATGGAGCGGTCGTCGTCGATGATCCAGACACAGCTTGATTTCGGCATGGCGTTCAATCCGGAAAAGGAAGAAAAGTTGTAAATACGGTTTGGCCGGGTCGGCTTTCGCAGTCGATGGTGCCATGGTTTTGCGCGACCAGCGTTTGCGCCACGGCCAGCCCCAGGCCGCTGCCGCCTTCGCGACCCGACACCAGCGGATAGAAAATCTGCTCGCGAATTTCGTCACTGATGCCGGGACCGTTGTCGATGATTTCGACGCTCATCCCGAGGCGGTAGCGGCGGCTTCCCAGGGTAATTTGCCGCGCCACCCGCGTTCTGAAAATCATCTCGCCCTGGCCGTTACCGTGCCCATGCCCGTTGCCGTGCATTGCCTGAACGGCATTGCGCGCAATGTTGAGCACGGCCTGAATCAACTGCTCGGCATCGGCCCGGATCTCCGGCAGGCTGATATCGTAGTCACGGCGCAGTGTCACGCTCGGCGTTTCGGCCAGAATCAGGCTGCGAACCCGCTCCAGCACTTCATGAATATTGACCGCACCAAAATGGGGCGTCCGGTGTGGCGTCAGCAACCGCTCCATCAGCGACTGCAAGCGATCCGACTCCTTGATGATGACCTGGGTGTATTCTCGCAACGATTCGCGCGGCAACTCATGCTCCAGCAATTGCGCCGCGCCGCGAATGCCTCCCAGCGGGTTCTTGATTTCGTGCGCCAGGTTGCGCAACAGTTCGCGGCTGGCCTCCTGCTGCAGACGCGAGCGTTCCAGGCGGGCAATGCGCAGCTGCGGATCGACGGCACGCATTTCGATCAGCAGCGCATCCCGCGGCGCCTCCAGCGGAGAAATGCTGCATCCGACCCGAATCGGCGGATGCCCGCTCAGCACCAGGTCGAGTTCGTATTCGATAACGATCTCCTGTTCAGTGCGCGCGGTTTGAATGGCTTTCAGGAGCTCGGGGCTGTGCTCGAACGCCTGCAGGGCCGATTCTCCAGCCAGCAACGCGCCGGATATGCCCAGCAGCGTTTCGGCCGCCGGATTGACATAGGCGATACGGTCGTCGGCCGCCAGCACCACGGCGCCGGTGGACAGACAATCAAGGCCAGAAAAATCAGCTGAAGAGATCGGGGGCATGCTCATGCACTCAGTAGAAGCACCGATTGTGCCAGAGCGTGGTTGTTGACGCTTTAGCGTCTTTACAACCACGGCCTACTCCTTGCGGGTGGAGCGTGGTTGTTGACGCTTTAGAGGTTTTAGTGCGAGGTTGTTGCCAACTTGTTGGCTTTACAAGCACGGCCTCCCCTTTACGGGGACAACCACGGCCTACTCCTTGCGGGTGGAGCGTGGTTGTTACCGCTTCAGCGGTTTTAGTGCGTGGTTGTTCAACCCCGGCCTGCTCCCCGTGACCGGAAAGGCTTACTTGAGATTGGCCAGTTCGCGTTGAATTGAGGACACGTTCTGCTCGTGTTGCTGCACCGTAGCGCGCAGCTTGCTCACGCGGTTGAGATAGGTCGCGTCGGTCGCACGCTCACCGGGTTGCAGACGCTCGCCCAGTGCCTGCTGGCGGCGTGCCTCGTCGGCATTGCGGCGCTCGCTGGAAATCTCGTCCTCCAACACACGGCGCCGGATATCGTCACGATGCTTCTGCGTACCCGCGTCGATCCGTGGAAAGTCCGCCGGGCTGGGCGCGGAGGATGCCCGCCTGGGCGCTTTGCCGGCATCGGGCAGAGGCGCGGGCGCGCCGGGCAGATCGATGCGCCTGGCGCCCTTCCGGTAAACGTCGGTAAACGTAACCTGGCCGTTTTCGTCGACATATTTGTAGATATCCGCCTGCACAGGGGCAGCCAGAATCAGACACAACAAGAAGGAGAGGCGAGCGGTTTGCATAGGGCGCTGAGTGTAGCGTACGCCACTGTAACGGCCAAAAGCCGGGATTCTTGAATCTCCGGCACCCCGCACTACCCGGGGGTACAAATAAAAAGGGGCAGCCGAAGCCGCCCCATTTCAGTCCGGATGCTGCAGTTACAGCGAGTAGTACATCGCGAACTCGACCGGGTGCGTGGTCATACGGAACTTGGTGACATCCTGCATCTTCAGTTCGATGTAGGCGTCGATCATGTCGTTGGTGAACACACCACCGCGGGTCAGGAACTCGCGGTCCTTGTCGAGTTCTTCCAGCGCCATTTCCAGGCTGTGGCAGACCTTCGGCACTTTTGCGTCCTCTTCCGGCGGCAGGTCGTACAGATCCTTGTCCGACGGGTCGCCGGGGTGGATCTTGTTCTGGATGCCGTCGAGGCCGGCCATCATCAGTGCAGCAAAGCACAGATAGGGGTTGGCGGTGGGGTCGGGGAAACGGGTCTCGACGCGGCGTGCCTTCTCGCTGGCAGCGATCGGGATGCGGATCGAAGCCGAGCGGTTACGCGCCGAGTAGGCCAGCATCACGGGAGCCTCAAAGCCGGGAACCAGGCGCTTGTAGGAGTTGGTCGACGGGTTGGTGATCGCGTTCAGTGCCTTGGCATGCTTGATCACGCCGCCAATGTAGTACAGGCACAACTCGGACAGACCGGCGTAGCCGTTGCCTGCGAACAGGTTCTTGCCGTCTTTCCACAGCGACATGTGGACGTGCATGCCGGAACCGTTGTCGCCAACGATCGGCTTGGGCATGAAGGTCGCCGTCTTGCCGTAGGCGTGGGCGACGTTCTGCACGATGTATTTCAGGGTCTGGGTCCAGTCGGCACGCTTGGTCAGGGTGCTGAACTGGGTGCCGATTTCGCACTGGCCGGCGGTCGCCACTTCATGGTGGAACACTTCGACCGGGATGCCGGCTTCTTCCAGCGCCATCACCATGGCGGCACGGATGTCCTGCAGGCTGTCGACCGGGGGGACGGGGAAATAACCGCCCTTGACGCTGGGACGGTGACCGGTGTTGCCGTTCTCGAACTTCTCGGCCGACGACCAGGACGCTTCCTCGGAGTTGATCTGCACGCCGCAGCCCGACAGGTTGTCGTGCCAGGTGATCGAATCGAAAATGAAGAATTCGGGCTCGGGACCGAAGTAAGCGGTATCGGCGATGCCGGTGGACTTCAGGTAGGCTTCAGCGCGGTGCGCGACCGAACGCGGATCACGCTCATACCCCTTGCCATCGGACGGCTCGATCACGTCACAGGTCAGGATCAGGGTGGGTTCGTCAAAGAAGGGGTCCAGCCATGCTGAATCGGGATCCGCCTTCAGCAGCATGTCGGATGCCTGAATGCCTTTCCAGCCGGCGATAGACGAGCCGTCGAACGGATGGCCGTCCTCGAACCAGTCCTCGTCCACAATGCGGGAAGGAATCGACACGTGCTGTTCCTTGCCGCGGGTATCGGTAAAGCGCAGATCGACGAACTTGATTTCGTCGTCCTTAATCATCTTGATCACATCGGCCACGGCCATGCTGAATCTCCTCAAACTGAAATGAATGGAATTACGATATTGGCATTACAGACTGCACCGCCCGGGTCGTCCGTAAACGCCACACACCTAGCTGTTAGCAGCAACCGTGCCATGCGGAAAAACAGGCTCCGAATATTGTGCCACAAGGCCTGCAGGCGGCATAGCAAAATGCCTGCCTGCCACGACGCACCATAACGGTGCACATAGACCGACTCATGCACCATTCTGGTTCACATTGCGCCCGAGCCTAACTTTCTTATACTGAACCTGAACAAGAGGGTCCATATGGGACGCATTACCGAACTGCTCGACACAGCCCAAGGCCGTAGCCGCTCCAATGACTGGCCTTTTGCGGGTGCCTTGTTGCCCCACGAAGCCCATGAACTGATGCAGATCGCACCGGGCGCGCGTCTGATCGACGTGCGGTCGTACGCGGAACGCGAGTTCAACGGGGTCATCCCCGGCGCGATTCATGTCGAGTGGCAATTCTGGCCCGGATGGGTGCTCAATCCTTACTTTCTGACCCAACTGGCACAGAGCACCGATCCTGAAACCCTGCTGTTTTTCATCTGCCGCAGCGGCCATCGCTCGCATCACGCCGCCGCAACCTGTACCGAAGCCGGACGCGACAATTGTTACAACGTGCTGGAAGGCATTGAAGGCGACCTCAACCCGGCCACTGGCCACCGCAATGAACGCAACGGCTGGAAACGCCTGGGCCTGCCGTGGAGCCAGACCTGAGACATCGAACAGCATAAAAACGCACTCCCCGGCGGATCAACGGCTAAAATACGGCCGCCATGACCGACCGTTACGCCGTATTCGGGCACCCGATTGCCCACTCCAAGTCCCCGCAGATCCATGCCGCCTTTGCGCGCCAGACCGGGCAGGACATGACGTATGAGGCCCTCCTCGCACCGCTCGACGGTTTTGCGGATTGCGTGGCGCAGTTTATAGCGAGCGGCGGACGCGGCGCCAACGTCACCGTGCCGTTCAAGGAAGAGGCGTTCAGGCTGGCCGATGAAGTGACCGCGCGCGCGCTGGAGGCGGGTGCCGTCAACACGCTGAACGTCCTCGACGACGGCCGAATGCGGGGCGACAACACCGACGGCGCAGGCCTGGTCAATGATCTTCAACGCAATCTCGGCTATGCCCTGAAGGGCAAGCGCATCCTTTTGGTCGGCGCCGGCGGTGCGGCGCGCGGCGTCATGATGCCGCTTCTGAGAACGCAGCCTGCCTTGCTGGTGCTGGCCAACCGCACCGTTGAAAAGGCCGAGGCACTGGTGATGCATTTCAGCCAGACATCCAAAGACAGCCACATTACGCGCAGTTTGTCCGCCACAGCATTCGACGACCTCAACCAGCCGTTCGACCTGGTGATCAACGCGACGTCTGCCAGCCTGAACGGCGCCGTCCCGCCCCTGCCCAGCCATGTGTTCGCACCGGGTGCGCTGGCCTATGACCTGATGTACGGCAAAGTGGACACGCCTTTTATCGCCTGGGCACGCGCGCACGGCGCCGCCACCGCCGACGGTCTCGGCATGCTGGTGGAACAGGCGGCCGAAGCCTTCCATGGATGGCGCGGCATCCGCCCCGACACCGCGCCGGTGATCGCGGAACTGCGCGCATGATGCGCACCGGGCTGCGCTGGCTGGGCGAGACCGTGGCCGTAGCGCTCGTGCTGGTGCTGCTGTATCAGCTGTGGCTGTTTGCGCATGTGCTGTGGTGGATCGATCACAACCCCACCTCCACCGCCTTCATGGCAGCGGGGCTGGCGCGCCAGCAGGACAAAAACCCGGATGCCGAACTGCGCCACAAGTGGGTACCGTATGACCGCATTTCGATCCACCTCAAGCGCGCCATCGTTGCCGCCGAAGACGGAAAATTCCTCACCCACGAAGGCTTTGACCTGGAGGGCATTCAGGCCGCCGTGGAAAAAAACCTGAAAAAAGGCAAACTGGTGGCAGGCGGCTCCACCATCAGCCAGCAACTCGCCAAGAACCTGTTCCTCTCCGGCGAGCGCAGCTTCATCCGCAAGGGCCAGGAAGCGGTCATCACACTGATGATCGAAGCCACCTGGAGCAAACGCCGCATTCTTGAGGTGTATCTGAACGTCATCGAGTGGGGCAACGGCATTTACGGCGCCGAAGCCGCTGCCCGGCGCTATTACAAAACCTCGGCCGCCAAACTCAGCCGCGACCAGGCCGCCCGCATGGCTGCCATGGTGCCCAACCCACGCTGGTACGAAAACCATCGCAGCTCGCGGGCCTACCAGCGCCGCATCGCCGTCATCAAACGCTACATGGGGTATGCGCGGGTGCCGCAATAAGGAAAGGTTCGCGCGCCAACCGCGCGCGCCCAAAGCATAGCGCGTTACAATCGCGGGGCTTTTTCTCTTTGGCGCCCGATGACCGATTCCCTCGAAAACCAGTCGCAAGACAACCTGGAAAACAGCCTGGACCAGATCCAGACGCTGCTCGCCAAGATGCGGCAGGTGGAGGAACTCGTCTTGCGGCAGGGCGGCATGCGGGAGGACCTGGCTGGCAACCGGGAGCACGCGCAATACCTGAATGAACTGCAGGGCCGGCTGAATGAACTGCACCCGGCCGACATCGCCTACATCCTGGAAGCCTTGCCGCTGAACGAACGGCGGCTGGTGTGGAATCTGGTCGATGCTGAACACAACGGCGAAATTCTGCTGGAGGTGTCGGACTCGGTTCGCGAAACGCTGATCCAGAACATGGACAAGGCGGAGCTGCTGGCCGCCGCCGAGTCGCTCGACACCGACGAGATCGCCGACATTGCGGCCGACCTGCCGTACGACGTGATTCAGGAACTGCTGACCACGCTGGACACGCAGAAACGCGCGCACCTGCAGTCGGCGCTGGCCTACCCGGAGGACACGGTGGGCGCGCTGATGGACTTCGAGATGGTGACCATTCGTGCCGACGTGACGCTGGAAGTGGCGCTGCGCTACCTGCGCCGCCTGGGCGAGTTGCCCGACCAACTCGACAAGCTGTTTGTGGTCGACCGCGACGACGCCATCATCGGCGTGCTGCCGCTTAAAAGATTACTGACGACCGACCCCGAAGCCTCGGTGGCGGCGATCATGGTCGAGGATTTCGTCAAATTTCACCCCGAGGACGAGGCCGACGAGGCGTCGCAGGCATTCGAGCGCTACGACCTGGTGACCGCACCGGTGGTGGATGCGCAGGGGCGACTGATCGGCCGGGTGACGGTGGATGCGGTGGTCGACTTCATCCGCGAATCGGCGGATGCCGACATGCTGTCGATGGCCGGCCTGAAGGAAGAGGAAGACCTGTTCTCGACCGTATGGCACGCCGCCAAAAACCGCTGGATGTGGCTGGCCGTCAACCTCTGCACAGCCTTCATCGCGTCGCGTGTGATCGGCGTGTTCGAAGGCAGCATCGAAAAACTGGCCGCGCTGGCCGCGCTGATGCCGATCATCGCCGGAATCGGCGGCAACTCCGGCAACCAGACCATTACGCTGATCATTCGCGGACTTGCGCTCGGACATGTGACCACGGCAAACGCTCGCCGCCTGGTCGTGAAGGAAATCAGCGTGGCCCTGCTCAACGGCGTGGTATGGGGCTCGGCAGTCGGCGTGTTCGCCTGGCTGCTGTACGACAAACCCGAACTGGGCGGGGTGATGGCGCTGGCGATGCTGCTCAACCTGCTGGTGGCGGCGCTGGCGGGGATCTTCATCCCGATGGCGCTGGAACGCATGAACCGCGACCCGGCCATCGGCTCGTCGGTATTGCTCACCTTCATCACCGACAGCATGGGCTTTTTCATCTTTCTCGGACTCGCCACGATACTGCTGCTATGAAGCCGGATCATGACTCCCCCAAATGGCACGAGAGCCGCGCCCTGTACTTCCGCCTGCTCGGTTACGTCAAACCCTACTGGCGCATGTTTGCGCTATCCCTCATTGCGCTGGTTCTCACCGCCGCCACCGAACCCTTGCTGCCCGCGCTGTTCAAGCCGCTGCTGGATCATGGCTTTGTCGCCAAGGACCAGGACTTCATCCGCTGGATTCCGGTTTTGCTGCTGGGGCTGTTCCTGGTACGCGGCCTCACCAGCTTCGTCAGCACCTATTGCATGGCATGGGTGGGCAGCCGCCTGGTGATGGATTTGCGCACCGCCATGTTCGACAAGCTGATGGCTTTGCCGACGCGCTACTTTGACCAGAACCCGAGCGGCCAGCTGATCGCGCAGCTGGCATTCAACGTTGCCCAGGTCACGCAGTCGGCCACGGTGTCGCTCACCACGCTGGTACGCGACAGCGTGACGGTGCTGGGCTTGCTTGGCTATCTGCTGTGGCTGAACTGGCAGCTGACCCTGATCGTGTTCGCGCTGGTGCCGCTTACGCTGTGGGTTGTCCGCCTCGCCAGTGCGCGTCTGCGCGGGCTGTCGCGCAAGGCGCAGCGGAATATCGGCGACCTGACCCAGGTAGTCGACGAGGCGGTGGGCGGGCACCGCGTGGTCAAGCTGTACGGCGGCGAGGAATACGAGCAGAGCCGTTTTTACCAGGCCGCCAATCTGGCACGGCTGTTCGAGATGAAGCGGGTTGCCGCCAACGCGATGTACGAACCCGTGATTCAGTTCATTGCAGCCATCGCACTGGCCGCCATCGTCTACATTGCTGCCGGGCAGGCCTCCAGCAACACCACCACGGTGGGCGGCTTCGTCGCCTTTTTCATGGCCATGCTGCTGCTGTTTGCGCCGCTCAAAAGGCTCACCGCGGTCAACGACCAGATGCAGCGCGGGCTCGCCGCATCCGAAACCATTTTTTCCATGCTCGACCAGGACGCCGAGCGCGACACCGGCACCCGCACCCTGGACCGCATCGAAGGCCGGCTGACGTTCAAGCAGGTGACGCTGACCTATCCGGGCAAGACCCAGCCTGCGCTGGCCGACATCAGCCTCGACATCGCGTCCGGAGAAACCGTGGCGCTGGTTGGCGTATCGGGTTCGGGCAAGACCACGCTGGCCAATCTGGTGCCGCGATTCTACGATCCCGATGCGGGGGTGATCGAGCTCGACGGCCACAACATTCGCGACATCGGCCTGCGCAACCTGCGCAGCCATATCGCACTGGTGTCGCAGGACGTAGTGCTGTTCAACGACACGCTGGCGCACAACATCGCCTACGGCAGCAAGCGCGACGCCAGCGCGGAAGAAATTCGCACCGCCTGCATCGCCGCGCATGCCTGGGATTTCATTCAGGCGCTGCCCGACGGACTTGAAACGCTTATCGGCGAAAACGGCATGCGGCTTTCCGGTGGCCAACGCCAGCGCATTGCCATCGCCCGCGCCATCCTGAAGAACGCACCCATCCTGATTCTCGACGAGGCGACCTCGGCGCTCGACAACGAGTCGGAACGCCATGTGCAGGCCGCAATCGACACCCTGGTCGCCAACCGCACCACCCTGGTCATCGCGCATCGACTCTCCACCATCGAGCGCGCCACCCGCATCGTGGTGCTCGAAGGCGGGCGCATCGTGGAAGTCGGCAGCCACGCCGAGCTGATCGCCAAACAGGGCCGCTACGCGCAGTTCCACGCGCTGCAGTTTTCCGCGTGAGCCTCATGACGACAGGCTGGGCGAAGCCGTCCCGCTCGCTTCTAACTGCCGCCGGACGCGCCATCGGCGACTACCGCATGATTCGCGACGGCGACCGCATCCTGCTTGGCCTGTCGGGCGGCAAAGATTCGCTGTCGCTGCTGCACACGCTGCATCACCTGCAGCAGAAAGCGCCGGTAAAATTCGAGCTGCTGGCCTGTACGGTCGACCCGCAATCGGATCAATATGACCCGTCACCGCTCAGCGCCTACATGGCGGATCTGGGCGTACCCTACTTTCTCGAATCGCAGCCGATTCTGGCCGAAGCGCAAAAGACCCTGACCAGGGATTCCGACTCCTACTGCGCGTATTGCTCGCGCATGCGGCGCGGCATTCTGTATCGCGTAGCGCGCGAACAACGCTGCAATGTCGTCGCGCTGGCGCAGCATCTGGACGACCTGGGCGAAACCTTGATGATGTCGATGCTGTTTGGCGGCAAGTTGCGCACCATGTCGCCGCATTATTTGAACGATGCCGGCGACCTGCGCATCATCCGCCCGTTTGTCTATGCACGCGAACGCCAGACCCGCGCCTTTGCACAGGACGCCGGCCTGCCGGTGATTTTCGAGAACTGCCCCGCCTGTTTTTCCAAGCCGCAGCAACGCTATGCGATGAAGCAGATGCTGGCCGAACAGGAAAAAATGCATCCGCGCATCTTCAGCAGCATGCTCACTGCGATGCGCCCGCTGATGGGTGAACCGCCGGTCTGATTGCGTCCGGTCAGCGCTGCGGTTTGCAGCGTTTGCCTTCGTATTCGTGGCGGTTCAGCGTGTAGGCCTTGCCATTCCAGCGCTGCACCGGGAAACAGAACCCGGGACCGCCGATTGAGATGTCCGGCCATCCTCCCACGCCTTTGGTTTTCAGAAATATCGGCATGCCGCTAGCGCCGGTGATGACGCGCCATCCGCCGTCGGCCTGCTTGCTCAGGAGTTGAAAACCCACCCCTGCATGGCCATAACAATAACTGCCGCCTTCGCTGACCACCGCCTCGGGCCGGCCGTCGCCATTGAGATCGCGCACGCTATCGATCACCGCCCCGCCCGGTTCGGGCGCACCCGCATCATCGGGGGGTGCACAAATAATCCACTTGCCCTTGCGCTGGTTCGCGCCCGCTGCTTTAAACACTGCAACACGATCCGCTTCAGAAAGATCCATCGCGGCAGAGGCAGACGCAACTGACAACAAGCCGACTGCCTCAC
>JBFHXL010000028.1:0-11494 GCA_041599035.1 Thiobacillus sp.
ACCTTGGGGTCGCTGAAGGTAAACCGTTCCATCTCCTTGCACGACACGCACCAGTCGGCATAGAAATCGAGCATGACCGACTTGCCCTCGGCCCTGGCCGCAGCCAGTTTGGCATCAAGCGCGGCGACATCCTTGACCTTCTCGAACGCCAGGGTTTTCTGCTCGGCCGCGATGGCCTGACCGCCCGAGCCGCCCTTGAATACGTCGAGCGGCTGCAGCAGGTCGCGGCTGCCGGCCAGCATGCCAAGAATCAGCGACAAGCCACCGATCAGCAGCACCACGCCGAGCCCCTTCCACAGGCGCGCCCAGCCGTGTGCATGGGCCGGCAACGGGTCGAGCGCATGCAGGTAGATGGCGGAAGCGATCAGCAGCAGCGCCCACAACAGCATGTTGGTCCAGGCCGGAATGATCGGCGAGATCAGATAGATGGCGATCGCCAGCATCGTCACGCCGAAGAAGTACTTCACCGCATTCATCCAGCCACCGGCACGCGGCAGCAAGGCCCCCGCCGACACGCCCACCAGCAGCAGCGGCACGCCCATCCCGAGCGCCAGCACGAACAGCGCGATGCCGCCCAGCGTGGTGTTGCCGGTCTGGGCGATGAAGGCAAGTGCGGCCGCCAGCGGGGGCGCCACGCAGGGGCCGACAATGACGGCGGACAGCACGCCCATCACGAACACGCCGGCAAAATTGCCGCCTTTCATCTTGTTGGAGGCGTCGGAAAATTTGCTCTGGATGAAGCTCGGCAATTGAATCTCGAAGAAGCCGAACATCGACAGTGCCAGCGCCACGAAGACAGCCGATCCGATGCCGAGCGCCCACGGGTTCTGCAGCGCATTGGAAATCAGGGTGCCCGACAAGGCCGCGGCCACGCCGGCCAACGAATAGGTAATCGCCATGCCCAGCACATAGGCCAGCGCCAGCAGGAAACCGCTGACTTTGGTAAGTTCCTTTTTCTGCCCGGCGATGATGCCCGACAGGATCGGAATCATCGGAAACACGCATGGTGTCAGCGCCAGCAACAGGCCCAGACCGAAGAAGGTCGCGATAACGCCCCAGAAGCTGCCGCCTTTGAGCACGCGCTCGATTTTGGAGGTGTCCGATTCGTTCGCCGCATTGGCCGTGGCGGCAGGTTCACTCGCCACACCCTGCGTAGCCGTCGCAGGCTCTGCTCCATCCGCCTGAAGCGCGGACGCGCCGACGCCCGCTGCGCTCAGGGTAAAGTCGCGATTGATGGGCGGATAGCACACGCCGACCGCCTCGTTGCAACCCTGCCAGGTCGCCGCCAGCACCAGCGTTTCCCCGGCCGCCAGCGCGCGTGAAAGCGTCACACTGGCTGAAAAGCCTTGGTGATACACCTCGGTGCGGCCAAAGCTCGGATCATCCTTGACCTCACCCGCCGGCGTGTTCACGCTCGCCACCTTCACATCGGCCGGCGACTTGACGACATAGGCGAGCTTGTCGCGATACAGATAGGTATCGGGCGTCAGGGTGTAATCGAATCTGACCGTTTGCGCATCGGCCATGGCCGCAGCCACGGGGAAGGCCTCGTCCGGCGGCAGCAGTTTCGGCATGCTCATGCCGCCCAGGCTGCGCAGGCCATCCAGGGCGGAGGCAAACGGACTGGACGACGCCTTGCTCTCCGGCGCGGCGAGCGGGGCCGCGGTGGCTGCCGCAACCAGTGCAGGCAGTTTGAGCGTCGTGCTTTCCGTCTGCGGGGTGTAGCACAGTCCGGCATCGGCGCAGCCTTGCGACGTGGTCTTCAGCGTCACCTCGGTCACGCCGGCGCTGCGCTGGATCGGCAGCACGATGCGGATATCCTTGCGATAGATCTCGACCTTACCGAAATACTCGTCGTCCTTGACCTTGCCCAGAGGCAGCTTCGGTGGGTTCAGCGCTGCGCCCGTCACCTCGAACTTGAACTTGTCGCGGTACATGTAGTAGCCGTCCGCAATCTGCCAGCGCGCTTCCAGCCTGTTGGCATCGAGCGCACGCGCCGTGAACTTGAACGCGGCTTCGGGGTCAAGAAATTCCTGGGCGCTGGCTACTGGAAAATGCGCGAGCGCACCCCAAAGTACCGTAAATGCGCTCAGCAAACGAATCCATTTATTCATGTTTTTCAGTCTCCGTGGCCAGCCACTCGAGGTAAGCGGGCAGGCCATGTGTTATCGGTATGGCAATCAGTTCAGGTACGTCGTAAGGATGATGTGCACGGACAATGTCTTCAACCTGCTTGTAGTTTGCAGCACCGGTTTTGATCAAAAGCGGAATTTCAGCCGCCGTTTCCACCGCGCCCTGCCACCGGTAAATTGAGCGGCAAGGCGCCAAAACGTTCACGCACGCTGCCGCGTGATTCGCAACCAGCGCGTGCGCCAGTTTCTCGGCGCTCGCAACATCAGGTAAATTCGTCAAGATTAACAGAGGTTCCATCACATGCGCTTTGGTTGGATTGTCCTACTCCTGCTGTCGTTTCCAGTGCTGGAAGCGGTCGGCATTTTCTGGGTGGCCGATGCCATCGGCGGCTGGGTGCTCCTGTGGCTGCTCCTTGCCGCCGTTGCCGGGGTCAGCCTGATCCGCATCGAGCGCGTCGCCATGGGCGCGCGCATGCTGTTCACGCTGCAGTCGGGGGTGGATCCGCTGGCCTCGCTGTTTGCCAGCGGCCGCATTCTCCTCGCCGGCGGGCTGCTTGTCTTTCCCGGCTTCATCAGCGATGCCATCGCAGTGGTGCTGTTGCTGATCCCCGGCACCTGGGATAAACGCAGGGCCGATCCGCTGCGCCCGGCGAACGACGACGTGCTGGAAGGCGAGTTCAAACGCGAGTCCGACGATTTGCTGCATTAGCTGCGCCCGGCCCGCCTCAAAAAAGCCGTATCTGGCCGCGCGCCTGCCTGACTTCCCGCAGCAGGTCGTCGGAGCTCGGATAGCGGTATTTCAGACGCAACTCGCGCGTGGTGCGGGTGTTCGACAACTGCCGCGACTCCCGCAGAAACGACAGCAGGGCTTCGGACAGCACCTTTTCCGCCGCGGCGCGATCGACACGCGGCGGTCGCGGCAGGCCGAACGCGTCGGCACAGCTGTCGAACCAGTCGCCCATTTTCAGCGGATGCGCGTCGACCGCATGGTAAATGCGCTGCGCGCGCCCACGGAACAACACCGCCCACGCAAGCCGTGCCAGATCGTCGGCATGGATGTGATTGGTGTAGCTGTCGTCCCGCGCGACAAGCGCCGGGGTACCACGCCTGATCCGTTCCAGCGGCAGGCGGTCTTCGGCATAGATTCCCGGCGCGCGCAGGATACTCACCTGCACCCGCAACGCTTCGCCCCAGGCACGCAACTGGCGCTCGGCGTCCACCCGCCGCACCGCACGGCCGTTCACCGGCGCCACCGGGCGCGTCTCGGCCACCCAGTCGCCGCCGCAATCCCCATACACGCCGCTGGTGCTGATATAGACCAGCGCTGCCGGCGCACCGTGCCGCGTCAACGCGTGCAGAAGACGCGCCGTGCGCGGATCGGTCTTGCCTTCGTTGGGCGGCGGCGCAAAATGGAACACCGCGTCGACACGCGGCAAGCGGCGCAGGCTTTGGGGCGCATCGAGGTCGCCGACGCAGGGCGTGACGCCGAGCGCGCGCAAGCCGGCGGCGCGCTCGGGCCGGCGGATCATGCCGATAAACTCGGCCTGCCCCGCGTAGCGCTTCACCAGCCGTTCGGCCACATCGCCAAACCCCACAATCAAGATCCGTTTCATCACTTTCCGCCTGTAACCCTGTCCTTATAAGGGTAAAAACCCCGCCCATCCGGGCGATAATCAAAAGGTCTGCACTGCATTTTAAGCTCACATCATGCCGCACCAGGTCACCATTCAGCCCAGCGGGCACCAGTTTGCCGTCAATGACGATGAAACCATTCTCGAAGCCGCCCTGCGCCAAGGCTTTGCCCTGCCCTACGGTTGCCGCAACGGCGCCTGCGGTTCGTGCAAGGGCACGGTGCTGTCCGGCCAGATCGATCACGGCAGCCATTCGCCCACGGCATTAAAAAACGAGGAAAAAGCGCAGGGCCGCGCATTGTTCTGCTGTGCCAGGGCCTTGTCCGACCTGACCATCGAAGCCAAAGAAATCGGGGCGGCCAAAGACATCGTGGTGAAAACGCTGCCGTGCCGGGTGGAAAAGCTGGAAAAACGCGCCGCCGACGTGATGGTGGTCAAGATCAAACTGCCGGCCAACGAACGCCTGCAGTTCCTTGCCGGCCAATACATCGATTTCCAGCTGAAGGACGGCCGCGCACGCAGCTATTCGCTCGCCAACCCGCCGCACGACGACGCGCTGCTGGAACTGCATATCCGCCACGTCGCGGGCGGCCTCTTCACCGAGCAGGTGTTTTCGACGCTGAAGGAACGCGACATCCTGCGCCTCAAAGGCCCGCTCGGCAGCTTCTTCATCCGCGAGGACTCCGACAAGCCGATGATCTTCATCGCCGGCGGCACCGGCTTCGCGCCGATCAAGGGCATGCTGGAACATGCGTTTTCCGAACACACCGACCGCGAAATGGTGTTGTACTGGGGCGTGCGCTCGCTGAAAGACCTGTATATGGCCGACCTGCCGCAGCAATGGCAGGCTGAACATCCCAATTTCAGTTTCATTCCCGTGCTGTCCAACCCGGCGCCGCACGACCACTGGCAAGGCCGCACCGGCCATGTCCATGAAGCAGTGCTGGCCGACTTCGCCGACCTCTCGGGCTACCAGGTGTATGCCTGTGGGGCACCGGTCATGGTCGACAGCGCACGCGAAGCCTTCTCGCACACGCGCGGCCTGCCCGAAAACGAATTTTTCGCCGATTCCTTCGTCTACGCGGCGGACACAGAAGCGGCTGCCGTGTAATAAAAAACGCCCGCATCTGGAGGGGTTAAATTGTCGTGTTGCCAAGTTAACCCCACCTTCCAGCAATCCCTTTTAAGCATCAAGCGGGGATGAATTTGTTTTGTGGCAAATTTGCCGGGGGTTGACGAGGCCCGGTGACTGCAACCGGCTACAAACGTACCTTCAGCACAACCGTGAGCATCGCCCACCATGACAGAACTAGGTTAGTCCGATAAAGGAACGGCCAAGATGTCTCCGTAAAAGTAATCTTTTAGATTGACTAAAGGGAAATAGGCACTTTTATGTTGTAGGCAGTAAAGCTCGTATCCACATTCTTTGAAGAAAGAGGCGATTTCTGCTCTTGTGTTGCTTTCTTCATTCTTGTCCGGGAAATACTCGCTTTCGAACTCAAAAAACACGATTGGCTTGTGTATCGAAATAGTTCTCCTGGCTGATTTCAAGACTTCCAGTTCGCTTCCCTGAGTATCGATCTTAATTACCGTGATTTTTTTATCAACTTCCTTAAAAACATCATCTATTCGAACACCTTCTACATTAATAACTTCAAAGTCTTTTATATCGCTATTGCGCCTTAGGCTTGATAATCCCATATTTTTGGCATCTCGCTGAGCATAAAACTCAAAATTCAACCCAACTTTGTCGGATACCGCAGCGTTGACAAGCTTGATGTTCGAAAGCTTGTTAATGCTACAATTTTCATGTAAAGAAAAAAATAATTGTGGATGTGGCTCGAACAAATAAAAGCATATATCTTGGTATTTTTTGGCAAGGGGTATAGAGACAGCACCAATATTGGCCCCAACATCTACAACAATTTGATTGGGATTTTGAAGATAAGATGCAATAAGCTCTGTAATATGCGGCTCCCAAATTCCTTTCAGAAAAACAGCAGATTCAATATAACTTCCTGGCGTCATTTTCATCAAATAATTAATACCTTGGAAGTTTCCTCTCACTAAACCCCGCGATGTATCTAATGATTGAAGATTGTTTTTATTGAATGTTGCGAAAAAATTATTGAAATATGCAGGATCCCTATGGACACGCCGTCTTTTTCTCAGATTATAAAAATACCAAACAAGTCGTCTGATTCTGCGAGAAATGGGCATATCTTTGAGGATTTTATTAAACATGTTGACCTGGATTGAGGAAAGAGAAAAATGAAGTTGGGCAGACGGATTATGCTCTATTTGAGCGGGGGAGTACCGGGCCTCTCAGCCATGAGTAAGAAGTTTGGAATGCGGAGCATTAATGATCTACTTGACCGAAATTCAGTCGGCCAGCTAACCAGTTCTGAAGGTCCGCAACGGGTCGATTGCGGCCTACTGGCCGTGACTTAACTTAATGCTGAAACCCCATCCGGCCACGTAAAAACGCCCCCGGATTTCTTCGGAAGCGTCGATTGGCACCGCGACAACTTAACGCCCAGGCATCCGCGGGGGTTGTCAGTGTGGGGGCCCCCGCCCGTGCGCGCTATTGCGCGCGGCACAAGGCCAGCGCCTTCTGGTAATGCTGGCAGGCTTCAGTCGCCTGACCGCTCTGGGTCTTGAGTTCGGCCATGCGGATATGGCCTTCGGCGCTTGCCGCAATGGCCAGGCTCGCCTCCAGATAGCTCTGCGCCTTGCCCCACAACTGCTGCACGCTGCACAGCTGCGCCAGCGTCAGCAGCAGCTGGGCATCACGCGGCTGGGCATGCAGCCATTTTTCGGCCTGCTGGATCTGCCGCGTCGGGCTGCTGCCGCGCAATTCGCCATACAAGGCCACCAGATCCTCGTTCCACTCGCGATCAAGCGCGGCTTCCAGCACGTCGAGCGCGGTATCGTGCCCCCCGCGCTGCATGAAGGCACGTGCGGCAGCCCGTGCAACCAGGGCATCGTGCTTGAAATCTGCCGGTATTTTTTTCCAGTATTCGAGCAGGCCGCGATCGTCTTCGGCACGGCGCTTGAGATTTTCGGCATAGGCCATGCGCCGGTTCTGCGCCGCAACACCCGGCTCCAGCGCGTTGCTGCGTGCCAGCGCATCGAGCAGGCGCTCGACCTCGTCCCACTGCCCGAGCAACTGGCGCGTTTTGAGTTCGAGCCGCAGCAATCCGGTGTGCTGCGGCGCAATCTCTCTGGCACGATTGATCGCCACCAGCGCGGCGGAGGCGTCCTTGATGGCGAGATGCGCTTCGGCCTCGAACAGCTGTGCCGCCAGTTCGGCGCCGTGTTCGCTCGCTTCCTGGACGTGGCGCTCGCGCTGCGCCACGGCACGCATTTCCTGTGCGGCTCGGGCGGCCAGCACGCGTGCCAGCCCCAGCCTCACGTCGTCGCCCTGCCACTGACCAAGCGACTGCTCGGCATCCTGAAAACGGTATTCGGTATAGGCCTTGATCCCGCCGACGAAGTTTTCATCGCGTTTTCTGGCCGCACGTCGTTCGCGCTGTGCACGCACGATGCCGGGCAAGTTGAGGGTGAGCGCGGCCAGCCGCAGCAGAACCAGACCGCCGATCACCAGGCCGACCACAACCAGCACAAAGCTGATGAAGGAAATTTCCATCCGCCAGGGCGGATAGACCAGCACAACGTAACCGGGGTCGTAACGCCCGGCCATGGCCAGCGCCACTGCCAGCATGACCAGGGCAAGAATCGAGAGCAGCCAGCGCATCAATGATTCTCCTTGTACGCATCCAGAGCGGCGAGGCTGGCGTCGATGGTAGGCAGCTTGGTGGTGATTGCCAGCCCCGACAAATGCTTGAGTTCCTTGATTGCGGACACGACGCCGGCATCACGCACATTGAAATATCGCGTCAGCGCGGCCGACACGGCGCGCAGGTCGGCCTGATAGGCTGCCTGATCCTGAGCCAGCAAGGCCAGGCGCGCTGACAGCAGGCGCAGGCGAATGTTTTCACGCAGGAAATAGGCCTGCTCGGGAGGCAGCAGCACCGCCTCGTTGCCATCCAGGCGGCGGATCTGGACCAATTGTTTGAGTTCTGCCCACAGTTCCTGGCCGAGGCCGGATGCACCCATGGATCGCAAGGGCTTGGCCTCCGAGCCCTGCGCGTTGGCGAGCGGCCAGCCGGCAAGCTGCGCCACCATTGCCTCGATGCGGGCGCTGGCGCCCACTTCATCGATCGAAGGGACGGCGCGCAGGCTTGCAAGGTCGGCCGCAATGGCGCGGCGCAGTGCGGTGAATTGCGGTTTGTTCAGGCGCTGCAGACGGAGATCGGCGCCTTCCAGCGCAATGATTGCCGCTTTGACGTTGCCGGCCAGCTGCACCTGCTGCGCGGCAGTGAGCAGCACCTGTTCGATTTCGGCCAGCGTCCACTGGTCACGCCCCTGCGCCAGGTCCTTGTACAGGGTCTCGAGCGCCAGCTGTTGCTGCTGCGACGAAATCATCTGGTTTTCAATCCGCGCAACTTTCTCGCTGACCTGCCGCATCGCGTCATCGGCGTTGCGTGCCAGCAACCGGGTTTCGTTTACGTCCTTGCCCGATTCCGCCAGCCGACGTGCCAGTTCGGTCTTCAGGTCGCGGATGCGCTCGCGGCTGTCGGACCACGACCACGCCGCCGCAGCCAGGGCGAGGACAGCCACCAGCATCGCGACAATAGGCAGTATGTGTATGCGCGGGTGCGACGGTGCCGGCGGTTGGGCCTGCGGGACGTCTGCGGGCGTGGCGGTGGGCGTTTCAGTCGTGTCATTCATAGCGTGTTCCTAAACCAGTTAATCAGACCCTCGATCAAACCCGCGTCGCCACCCGGCGTGGCGATGACCTGCGCGACGCCGAAACGACGTGCCGCCACGGCGATTTTCTCATGCGGCGCAAAAAGCGGGGTATTGGCCAAAAGCGGCGCACCCGCCTCCCCGAGCAGGGCCGCCAGATTGTGCAGCGTCTCCGCACTGGTGACCGTCACGGCATCGATCCCGCCTGCCTGCCAGCGCGCCAGCAGGGGCGCGGCATCGGCTTGTGGGCGCCGGCGCCGGTAGCACTCCATGAAGTGCACGTCGGCCCCGCGCGCGCGCAGGCTGTCGGCCAGCAGGGCACGCCCGCCGACGCCGCGCACGATCACCACCTGGCGGCCCGCCACCTCGTTCAGTTGCGGCAACGCCAGCAGGGCTTCGCTGTCCTGGCCGGGCGGCGTGATCACCTCGCTCACCCCCAGTTCCTGCAGCGCCCGGGCCGTTCCCGGGCCTACCGCAAAAATCCGGGTCGTCGGCGGCAGGTGCCCGCCTGCCCGAATCGCTGCCATGCCGAACTGGGCGGCATTGGGACTGATGAAAATTACGCTGTCGGCAACCGCCAGGTGCTCGAGTGCCGTATCCAGCGCTGCGACCGCTACCGCCTCGATCTCGAGCGCGGGAAATTCGAATGCGCTACCGCCGGCTTTACGGATCGCCTGCGCCAGTATGGCAGCCTGTTGCCGTGGCCGCGTGACCAGCACGGTGCGGCCGGCCAGTGCTTGCGTCATGCAGCCGGCAAGGCGTCCAGGATGGAACGTGCGCCCAGCGCCAGCAGCTTGTCGGCCAGCTGCTGGCCGACCGCTTCGGGATCCTGCATGTCGCCTTCGGCACGCTCATGAATATAGCCGCTGCCGTCCGGGTGGGCGACGAAGCCATGCATGACCAGCGTGCTGCCCTGCAATACTGCATGGGCACCCAACGGGACCTGGCAGCTGCCGCCGAGCACGCGGCTGACCTGCCGCTCTGCGCGCACGCACGCGGCCGTTTCGACATGATTGAGCGCAGCCAGCAGGCTGGCCACCGCGGTGCTGCCGCTGCGGATCTCGATGCCGAGCGCGCCCTGCCCGGCGGCGGGAATGCTGTCTTCCACGCTCAACAGGCTCTTGATGCGATCGCCCAGACCGAGCCGCTTCAAGCCGGCGGCGGCCAGCAGGATCGCGTCGAACTGGCCTTCGTCGAGCTTTTTCAGCCGGGTTCCGACGTTGCCGCGCAGGGGTTTTACGACCAGATGCGGGTAGCGCGCGCGCAACTGCGCTTCGCGGCGCAGGCTGGAGGTGCCGACCACGCCACCCGGCGGCAGGTCGGACAGCCGTTCATAGCGGTTCGATACAAAGGCGTCGCGCGGGTCTTCGCGCTCGCCGATTACCGCCAGTTCAAATCCCGGCGGCAGTTCCATCGGCACATCCTTCATCGAGTGCACCGCCAGATCGGCCTGACCCGCTTCGAGCGCCACTTCGAGTTCCTTGACGAACAGGCCCTTGCCGCCGATTTTGGACAGGGTGACATCGAGAATCTGGTCGCCGCGTGTGGTCATGCCCAGAATGTTCACCGTGCACGCGGGATGCAGCGTACGCAGGCGATCACGAATATGCTCCGCCTGCCACATGGCGAGGGCACTTTCACGGGAAGCGATGGTCAGGATGTGCATGGCAGTAGGAATAGACTGTTCAATTCAACAAGTAATGGCACGACACTATCGCTTATGATGTATCCGCATTCACACAAAGGGACGACAACCGTGACGCGACTGCTCGCAGCCTGGGCGTTGATTCTAGCATGGGGGCTGACGTTGACCGGGCCGGTCAGCGCGGCCGACACCCTGACCCACGCAACAGACCTTCAGGCCGTCGCCCGCGATGCGGCCCGGCGCCAGGTCCCCGTTCTGATCCTGTTCAGCAGCCCCAGCTGCCACTTCTGCGCACGCGTCAAGGAAGAATATCTGGTGCCCATGCAGCAGGGACCGGCCTATCGCAAACGCGTGATCATCCGCGAAGTCACCGTCGGCTCCAATGCACCGCTGACCGGTTTCGATGGCACGCTCACCACCGAGGCGGCGTTCGCTGCCAGCCACAAGATATCCATCGTGCCTACGGTGATGGTGTTCGATGCACGCGGCAACCGCGTCGGCGAACCCATCGTCGGCCTGCTGATTCCGGATTTCTACTTTGGCTATCTTGAAGCGGCCATCGACGAGGGTGGGCGCAAAGTGCGCGCCAATTCGACCGGTCCAGCCGCCGCAGATACCCGCCCGCGTTAGCGCAGCACCACCCGCTCCACCACATACAGCAACGCCGTAATCAGCCCGACGACGAGCGCAAAGCGCAGCACGCGGCCGAGATAGCCCAGGTATTTGCGGTTGCCGCTGAACAGCCATGCCAGGCCGAGCGCCGCCACCGCGACCAGCAGGGCGACGATCATCAGGCGAATCGCGATCATCAGGCGGTAAGGGGATGCAGGCGCAGGAAGGCGGGGGGGACGTCTTCGCTGTGCTCGAAGCTGACGAATTCCCAGGATTCCTGATGCTGCAGCAATTCGCGCAGCAGCGCGTTATTGAGCGCGTGGCCGGATTTGTAGGCCTCGAAGGCGCCGATGATGGGGTGGCCCAGCAGGTACAGGTCGCCGATGGCGTCGAGCACCTTGTGCTTGACGAATTCGTCGTCGTAGCGCAGGCCGTCCTGGTTCAGCACGCGGAATTCGTCCATGACGATGGCGTTGTCGAGCGAACCGCCCAGCGCAAGACCCTGGTTACGCAGATATTCGACCTCGTGCATGAAGCCAAAGGTGCGCGCGCGCGCGACCTCCTTCGTATAGGCGGTGTCGGCAAAATCGATGCTGACGGTCTTGCCGCTCTTGTCGAACACGGGATGCTTGAAGTCGATGGTGAATTCGACCTTGAAGCCG